>NZ_DDKU01000086.1:10321-14548 GCF_002339775.1 Thalassolituus sp. UBA2590 | reverse complement strand
AAAAGCCGCTGACCAGCGGCTTTTTTTGTGACCCGCCACCGGTAAAGCCCGCGAATTAGTACTAAACTGATGTGATTGGGAACTCCACTAAGGCGCCTCAAAATGCGCCACATAATAAAAAGTGACCATAAAAAGGCCGTATTGGCCGTCTTGAATTCAGATAACTGACGACGCACTCTGTAGAGCGCGTTTATTCGGATAACCGGCACAGTATGATTGGCAGCAGTATGTACATCAAAATGACACTTCAGGAAGGAGCGCTTCCTTGGCTGCCAAACAACACTCTCGTCGGGAGAGTAGTGCCATGACGCTTTTCAAGACCCAGTCCTTACGCCGGCGCCTTGTTCTTATTTCATTAATCACCACCGGCCTGACACTCCTACTGGCTAACTTTGCCTATATTTCGCTCGAGTATTATCTGGCCAAGCGGGACACGGAGAATAAGTTACAGGTGCTCGGTGACGTCATATCAGACCGTATCACTGCGGCTCTGACGTTTAATGATAAGGCACTGCTTGAAAGCAACCTGAACACACTGCAGTCAGACAGTGCGATCGTGCGTGGCTGTATTTATCGTCAGGACCAGACACTGGCGGCCAGTTATCACTCCAAGGCCCACGAGCGCATCGATTGCCCGAATTACCTGCCACGCGTCGATACTCTTAAGACCTATAACTTCTCGCGCTTTTTTCCGGTCACCCGCGCCGAAGAGCCAATAGGCACGCTGTATATCGAAAGCAGCCGGGATCATTTGCTCGAACGTTTTTTCCAGTTTCTGGTGTTCTCACTCATCATTATGCTGACAGCGTTCGCACTTGCGCTATTCCTCGCCAATAAGCTCAAAGATGTGATCTCCAGGCCAATGCGGGAGCTGAGCGATACCCTGACCGAAATCCTGAACAAGAAGGTCTATTCGATTCGTGCAACCAAGACGAATAACGACGAACTCGGTGATCTGGTCGATCTGTTTAACCGCCTGCTGACCACCATTGATGATGAAAACCAGTCGCTAAAAGCATCTGAAGAACGCTTCAGAAAGCTAACCGCCCTGTCTCCTGTCGGTATTTTCCAGGTCGATCCCAACCAGAACCTGCAGTACGTGAATCAGCGCTGGCGTGATATTCACGGTATGACCAACGACCACCCTGATCTTCAGGACTGGTTCGAGATGATCAACCCGAAAGATCTTGTGAATGTTCAGGAAGCCTGGAACCGGCTGATTCTGGATCAGGAGAGTATTGCTCTGGAGATCCGCCTGACCCGCCCGGACATGGCTTACACCTGGATCCACCTGATGGCGAGTGCGCTCTACGACCGCGACGGCCAGCTGCTAGGTTACTTAGGTGCAATTTCAGATATTTCTGAACTGAAAGCGGCTCAGGTGCAGATGGAAAACCTCGCCTTCTTCGACCCGCTGACAGGACTGGCGAACCGGCGCCTGTTTAAGAGTCGCCTGGTGACCTCAGTGAAGGGAGCGCTCCGTTCCGGCACGTCCATGGCCCTGATGTTTCTGGATATGGACCAGTTCAAGCGCGTCAACGATACGCTCGGGCACGATGCTGGCGACGTTCTTCTCAAAGAAGTATCGAACCGCCTGAGTAACACAGTGCGGGAAAACGATACGGTATCGAGGATCGGTGGTGATGAATTCACAATTCTGCTGACAGACATCAGTTCTGTGCAGGATGTACGCGCCGTTGCAGAAAAGATTCTGCGCGCCATGTCGAAACCCATTCGCGTCAAAGGCCAGGATATCCTTACCTCAGTCAGTATCGGCATCACCATGACGCCCGATGACTCCACCGACACCAACGTGTTGATGAAAAATGCTGACCTGGCCATGTACTCTGCCAAAGAGCAGGGCCGCAACAACTTCCAGTTTTTCTCGGAAGAGATGAATCACTCTATTCTCGAGCACCTCGCCATCGAGAAAGAGATCAACGAAGCGATAGAACGGAATCAGTTCACCCTGTTCTATCAACCAAAGATCAGCCTGTTCGACTACCGCACCACAGGCGTCGAAACGCTGATCCGCTGGCAACACCCAGACAAGGGCATTATTACGCCGGATAACTTTATTCCGGTCGCTGAAGAAACCGGCCAGATCATTGATATTGGTAACTGGGTTCTTGAGCAGGCGTGCCGCCAGATCAGTAGCCTGATCCGCAAGAACATCATGCCTGCGAATGCCAAAGTTGCGGTCAACCTGTCAGCCAAACAGTTCACCGACCCGGATCTCGCCGGTCGTATCCGCAATGTGCTTGAGATCACCGAGATTCCACCGCGCTGCCTGGAGCTGGAGATAACCGAGAGCACGCTGATGGATGATGTTGAAGCGGCTATCCGCATCATGCAGGAGATCAAGTCGACAGGGGTATCTATCGCCATTGATGACTTCGGTACCGGGTACTCGTCACTCTCCTACATCAAGCGCTTCCCGATTGATGTGCTCAAGGTTGACCGTTCGTTTGTCATGGATATTCCGGATGATAAGAACGACATGGCGATCACCGCAGCGGTGATCGCGATGGCCCACAAGCTCGATCTGAACGTGGTCGCCGAAGGCGTAGAGACGGATGAGCAACTCCAGTATCTGCGCCTGAATAACTGTGATGAGGGTCAGGGCTACCTGTTCAGCCGTCCGCTATCTCTCGGGCAGCTGCATCAGTACCTTGTGATCTCGGCTGAGCGTCGCAGCAACAGCTACGAAATCTGAGTCAGATCCTTCATACTGCCCGCCGTTTTAACAGAAACCGGACACCATGAAAGACTCAGCATTCAGTGAGACCGTGCTCGCCTGGTATGAGGTTCACGGTCGCAAGCATCTTCCCTGGCAACAGAACATCACGCCGTACCGTGTATGGGTGTCTGAGATCATGCTACAGCAGACTCAGGTCGCCACCGTTATTCCTTACTATGAGCGCTTTATGGACAGCTTCCCAACTGTCGAAGCGCTCGCCAACGCCACTCAGGATGACGTGCTCCACCACTGGACTGGCCTCGGCTACTACGCACGCGGAAGAAACCTGCACAAATGCGCTCAGACAGTTGTTAGCGAATACGATGGTGAGTTTCCCAGATCGGTTGAAGAGTTAAGCGACTTACCCGGCATAGGCCGCTCAACCGCAGGGGCTATCGCTTCTATTAGTATGGGCATCCGCGCACCTATCCTCGATGGCAACGTCAAACGCGTACTGACCCGCTTCTATGCGATCCCGGGCTGGCCGGGCACCACTGCGGTTGAAAAACAGCTCTGGGAGATTGCTGGCCGACTGACCCCAGAACACAGCCACCAGCAGTATACGCAGGCAATGATGGACCTGGGTGCGACTCTTTGCACACGCTCTAAACCCGCCTGTGGTATTTGCCCGCTGCAGCCTGACTGCCAGGGGTACGCTGAAGGTAATCCAACGCAGTACCCGAACAGCAAGCCAAAGAAAGAAAAACCAGTAAAAAGTACCGTGATGGTGATTTTTGAAAACGAACAGGGTGAGCTTTTACTGAAGCAGCGGCCTCAGAGCGGAATATGGGGCGGGCTCTGGAGCTTTCCCGAAGTCGGAGACACCGCTGAAACGGAGCAGGTTCTTCTCAGCGAGACAGGCCATACAGAGGCTGAGACTCAGGTTCTGAATACCTTCAGGCACACCTTTTCTCACTACCACCTGGACATCACCCCTGTGCACGTAAAAATAAAACGGCCAGCAGCCACGGTGCATGAAAACAACGTCCACTGGTACAATACCTCCTCACCAAGCGCCATTGGTCTGGCTGCACCGGTGAAGAAACTACTTACATTGATCACTCAGGAGTAAGCATGGCCAACACGGTACACTGTCGCAAATACGGTGAAGAACTCCCCGCTCTGACCACTCCGCCTTTCCCCGGACCGGCCGGTGAAAAAATTATGCAGACCGTCTCTGCGAAAGCGTGGGAAGAATGGACAGAACACCAGAAACGCCTGATTAACGAGAAGCACCTGAGCGCAATGGACCCCGAAGCCCGCAAGTACCTGACAGAACAGCGCGAGAAGTTTCTCAGCGGCGGTGATTTTGATCAGGCAGAAGGCTATGTTCCTGAAAATTAAGAAAAATCGCTGAATACCTGTTGACAGTATGCAGCGAGCGCGGTTTAATACGCGCCACTCAACGGACGGACAGTCCTGACGAGATGCCCAGATAGCTCAGTCGGTAGAGCAGCGGATTGAAAATCCGCGTGTCGGTGGTTCGA
>NZ_DDKU01000086.1:0-10055 GCF_002339775.1 Thalassolituus sp. UBA2590 | reverse complement strand
GGCCAGGTAGCTCAGTTGGTAGAGCAGCGGACTGAAAATCCGCGTGTCGGTGGTTCGATTCCGCCTCTGGGCACCACTTATTTCTACAAAGAGCCTCGCAATAGCGGGGCTTTTTGTTATCTGTAACATGACCACCGCCACCCGTGTCGGTGAGCTGGGCGCCCCCGTTCGATTCCGCCTCTGGGCACCACTTATTTTGAAAGCCCGTACATTTCTGTACGGGCTTTTTTATTGCTTACAAGAAAGGGAAACACTCCATCGAACTCGTTCGATTCATCAAAGCCATCCCTGGCTTTGCCCCTCCGGGCGGCCTGCGGCCGTGCAAATTTTAAATTCGTTACTTGGTCAATGCCACTGTTGATTACCCTTACCCAGTGCCGAAGAAACGACTTTAGGCAAGTTACGTGCGTAGCCGCCAAACGTGGTCGCTTTATCTTTGGCTAAAACATATGCCGATGTACCTATAACCATGGTGGTAGCGATAGAGCTGCCTGCCATGACGGCATCATAGCCATTTGCGAGCGCTGTATAGCCAAAGTACCCAGTGACACCACTCAGGCCCATAACGCCCCCAGCGCTGATGGCTTTGTCAGTGAACTTATCCCGCGCATCACCGTTAAACAGAATGTCGAAGTCGTTGACTTTGGTGCCTACATAATTCAGTCCGACTTTTTCACACAATGCTTCCAATTGCTTCTCGCGGCAGTCTTTGCCACGGGGGTTCGAGAAAAAGACCGACTGTTTTACCAGATTGCTTGCAGTGCCTTTTAATACTCCAGCCTGGGGCTGGGTACTCAGATATTTAACTGCTTCGACAAACACACCAGCGCCTTCACCGTGGACCAACCAACGCACAGAGGTGTTTTTTAATTTTGCCTGCTGAATAAAGGACACGATGCTCTCAACATGGGCACGATCCTTAAAGTCATTGTTCATCCAGAACAACGAAAAGTGATTACCTTGTGCTTGTACCTCAGACGCACTGAAGGCTGCGCGATAGGCTTTGGTAATATGCTCTCCAATGACCCGGCCAGCCTCTCCTTTGTCCTCGAACTTCCCGGGAATGGCCGCCGTATGTGCGCCTTTCCATTGATGGGTTAAGTCCATGTTTCTATTTTGTTCATCCTGAGTTTGCCAGCTTTCACTCTCAGAATCCCATCTTGCACGGTAAAGAGCAGGGGTTTGAGCAGCTACCTTTACTAAACTCTGATCCACTTTAAGGGCAATCAACTCAATACGATCTGCCTGCGCCAGACTGTATTGCATAATGAAGGGGCCGAATATCTTTTGCTGGATGGCGGCATGAGTGCGCCCACCCGGGCAGGCCGCAAGATCATAGAGTGCCCGCATTAAATTGGTCAGGTAATAATTGCCGTTGTGGTTCTGCTTAATGTACTTCCACTGCTCGTATTGTTTTTCGGCCATATACACCGGACGGCAGATATTACTGCTATCCCGCTGGGTGATAATGGCGACTAACGGTTTCGTGGTCATGCTTCCGTTCATGGGGCAGTCCTTTACTTAATAAATTACAGATGAAACTCAGGTGGAGTAGTGGAATATTCGGTAATAACAACATCGCGCTCGCCTTTACTGGTATCTCCGTAGCGCCACTCTGGGTAAACCCAGTTATAAGGTTGGCGTTGTTTCGATATTGCTGCGTCGGGCCACTGAGATTGCACTTCAGCTTTTCGCTGTTGAGCGTGCTCACTCAGCGTGAGAGTGACCGAGCCCAGTACTTTGTCTCGTACGCTGTTAACAAAGCGGTTAGAGTATTCGGCGGGCTTATACCCCAGATTATGAAACATCAAGCGGATGTAGTGGTGGTCATCCAATGGCGTGACCGCATAGCTTGAAAACTGAGAAGGGGCAAATGACTCGGGGTCGCCATCTTCGGCCTTGTGTATCTCGTAATATAGCCATAAACAGCCGTTCTTTACTTCGGTTCGCCAGTTGACCGGTGCGACTCTCTTCGCTGATGTGGGATTCTCTGGTCCCATTTTAAATATCAGGCGGTTTATTACCTGTTCATAGTGGTTGGGGTTAAAGCAGCTCATACCTTCTGGCAGGCTGTCGATCCGCTCCACCACGGCGACAAAGGATATTGAACCGATATTTCGGAGGCGAGTCAGAGGCCCGAATAGCTCCCAAGCCCGACTGATGAAACGCTTCCTATTAAAAACTGCAGTGCCCATCGGGTCGCCACTGTAGCCGGTAGGGTCGTAGATATTCATTGTCTCAATGGGGTCGCAATGCGCTTCAAAGCCATCTGAACTGTAGTGGGGCGGCAGCTTGAGTGACAGCACTGACCCCGACAAGTTGACGGTAATCTGCTCTGGCGTATTCAGGCCAGGCATACAGGGGTGCTTGCGGGTAGCAAAAAGTCGTTTAAGCATCAGTCGTCCGTGAGAGTTCAGTCGGCATTACAGTGCTGTCGATGATACCAGCGAGAAGGTCAGCCTGAAAGCTGCCAGGCCGTTGGTATACGCATCATGCACAGCATTTCCCTACTGCGTTTGTTCATTACTTTTAACCAGCCCTGAACCTCTTAAAATTCTCTGCCTGCTCGAAGATCTCTTTGTACACTTCGTCTTTATCAACTGGCGGATAACCATGGTGTGCCAGTAAAAGGATCAAACCAACTTTGAGTTCCGCTTTAATGTCTTCCCGCTGGCTCCAGTCCGTATATCGGGCCTTGTCATCGACCAGGTCTTTCACTGCCTTCGCGAGATCCAGAAGTTTGTCTTCCGGGTAAGTGAAGTCGTATTTAATCGCCAGTTTGAGCAGGATGTCGTAGAAGGCTTTTTCTTCGATATTGATGCCAAGGTCTGCGAACGACTCTTTTTCTTTCTTTAATGCCTGTAGCAGATCGATGATCTCATCTGAGAAGTCTTCGAGTACGTCACTGACCAATACGCTGTCTTCTTTACGCTCATTGTACTGGTCGACTAAGCGACGGAACTTCTCGCTGAAGTCGAGGCCTTTGGTTTTGTTCACCTTCTTGAAGTCTTCAATCGCACGGGCAAGCAGCTGTTGCAAAAGCTTGATACGGGTATTCGGCAGTTTGATCTTTTCAATACGGGCCAGATAGTCATCATCGAAGATGTCGACTTCACCTTCGCTTTCTTCACCCATTTTGAATATTTCTTCAACACCATCGGCTTTCAGGGCTTCGGCGATCATTTCACGCACGCGGGCATTCATCTGAGCGGTATCTGGTGCGTTGCCTTTGGTGAGCTTAAACACTATAGAGCGCACCGCGAGGTAGAAGTGAATGCGGTCGCGGTCATCCTGAGTAATAGATTCAGAGCCGCTACAGATATCGAAAGCAGCTTTTAAGCGTTTTACCAACGCCATAAAGCGCTTTTCGATCTTATCCGTTACCTGCGCATATTCGGCGGCTCTGTTAAGGCAGCTCAACTGCTCCAGCGGGCTGCCGGTGAAGTACGGCGTGGTATCAAAGCCGTGGAAGAGTTTGTTCAGCAGGTCGATGTGGTCTTTCACCACAATCACCGACTGGGCGATTTCTTCAAAGTTCTGCTGATCGGCTTTGTTGTAGTGCGCCAGCGCCATGTTCATCTGCTTTTTGATGCCGATGTAATCGACGACAAGCCCTTTCTCTTTGCCTTCAAACTTACGGTTTACCCGCGAAATGGTCTGAATCAGGTTATGGCGTTGAATCGGCTTGTCGATGTAGATGGTATCCAGAAACGGCACATCAAAACCGGTCAGCCACATATCCACCACAATGGCGATCTTGAAGTTCGACTTTTCGTTCTTGAATTGGCCATCCAGCGTTTTGCGATATTCTTTGGTGCCCAGCATATCGTAGAGTTCGGCCGGGTCATCTTTGCCGCGGGTCATGATCATCTTGATCCGTTCCATCGGCTTGATGGCCTTTAGTTCATCTTCCGACAGCTCACTGCCCTCTTCGGCCACCAGCACCTCATTCCACTGCGGGCGTAACTCAACAACCTCCTGCCAGAAGCGGTAGGCAATCTCGCGGCTGCTGCATACAAACATGGCTTTGCCTTTTAAGGTCGCACCTTCAGCCACGCGCTGTTCGTAGTGATGCACAAAGTCGATGGCCAGCGCACGAATGCGATCCGGGTCACCGAGAATCGCATTCATATTGGCGCTGGCTTTTTTGCTCTCTTCAATCTGGTAATCGCTGGCACCCTGATCGGCACAGTCGTTGTAATAGTCTTCGATCTCTTTCAGCTTATCGTTATCCAGCACGACTTTGGCGGCCCGGCCTTCATACACGATACGCACCGTGATTTCGTCTTTTACTGACTCGGTCATGGTGTAGCTGTCGACGACTTCACCAAACACATCCAGCGTGGCGTCAATCGGTGTGCCGGTAAAGCCCACAAAGGTGGCGTTGGGTAATGAGTCGTGCAGATACTTAGCAAAGCCGTAGGTACGTTTTACGCCCTTCTCGGTGATACGTACTTTCTGCTCAAGGTTGATCTGGCTGCGGTGCGCTTCGTCAGAAATACAGATCACATTGCTGCGCTCCGTCAGCAACTCGGTATCTTCGGTGAACTTATGAATCGTGGTCAGAAACCCCCCGCCACTGTTGCGGCCTTTTAACAGCTCACGCAGGTGGGTGCGGCTTTCGACACTGATCACATGCTGATCGCCGATATAACCCTTAGCACCGGTAAACTGGCCCGAGAGCTGATCATCCAGATCAGTACGGTCAGTAATCAGCACAATGGTCGGGCTTTCAAACTCGACGCTCTTCATCAGCAGCCGGGTTAAAAACATCATGGTGTAGCTTTTGCCGCAGCCGGTAGCCCCAAAGTAGGTGCCGCCTTTACCATCACCCTCAGGTTTACGGTGACGCCGGATATTCTGGTACAGCTTGTTAGCCGCATAAAACTGCGGATAACGGCAGACGATTTTTTCCTGCCGCTTCGAGGTATCGGGGAAATAAATAAAGTGGCGGATCACCTCACGCAGGCGGGTGTGATCAAACAGCCCCTCAATCATGGTATGCAGCGAGTTAATGCCATCCTGCTCAATGGTCTCTTCGCCCGTCACTTTGCGCCAGGTGTAATAGAACTCATACGGGGCAAACAGCGAGCCCATGCGCGAGTTCACACCGTCACTGATCACGCACAAGGCGTTGTACTTCATCAGCTCGGGGATATGGTTAGCGTAGCGAACGGTCAGTTGCTCATACGCCTGAAAAATCGTCGCCTCTTCGCGAATGGCACTCTTAAACTCAAACACCACCAGCGGCAGACCATTGATATACAGAACCGCATCCGGAATACGCAGCTCTTTGCCTTCAATCTCAAGCTGGTTTACCACCTTATAGATATTGGCGGTGCCGTAAGCAGCAGTGTTATTAGCGACCTGATGTTCAGGATCGTTGGCATCAATCGACTCGACTTCACCCTCTTCGGGCAGTCGTTGCTCTGGCAGCCCGGCATAGTCAATGAGTTGAACGTAGAGGTCTTTTTTCGAGCGGTCTTCGCGCTTGAGCAAAAAGCCATCGGCCACCAGCTTATGAATGCTGCGGTTAGAGTCGTACAGGTCAGCGGCAGGCAGACGATCAAGGCGGTTAATCACCGAAACGATTTCGGCCTCGGTAATGCCATCGGCCTGATAGCGCTTGTTCAGGTAGGCACGCAGATCGTCTTTGATCAGCACCTCATGCGGGGCGCGGTCGAGGGTACTACCCAATACATGCGGGTAACCCTGCTCTGCGAGTAAATCAATAATCGCCTGTTCCAGTCTGGCCTCGGTAAAGCTCATTCCTTGCCTCTACTTCTTCGTTGCTGTTACTTCTATAAAGACGTTTCTACTTACTTCGTTTGTCTGAACCGGTCTAACATTACCACATTGTCGGCTATTGGCTCAGACAGCGACCGCTGGTCATCTTTCTGGTTGGTATTCAGGTCGACCTCGTCGCTCAAACGGTCGAGCAACTCAAGAAACGCGTCCTTCGGCCAGATGTAGTCCTTTTGTCCCTTCACACTACAGGGGCGGTCGGCCAACCACGCACTTACAGCATACCCCGCCATGTCTGCCACATTGAGCGAGTCAAAATAGATCACGTGCTCAATGTCCTGCCCAAGCTGGTTAAGCGTACCCAGCACCGAGCGATCCGTACCGCCCACAAACGCCAGTGGCTGCAGCAATGCTGCGGCGGTAATTCTCTGTTTTTCGGTAGCGTTGCATTTCAATAAGGTATTCATCAGAACATCTTCAAAACACCAGTCGATATTGGCCAAATCCGGTTTGGTCAACGCCGGAATAAACACCGGAAAGCGCGTCTGGTCGTGCACAAACAGCAGGCAGTTGCGGCGCTGAATGGTCAGCAGGTTGGCGTGCCAACTGCCCAGCTTGCTTTGCGGAGCTGCCAGAATATCCTCCGCCCCGGGCTTCGTCTGGGCGGGCATTCTGGCGAGTAGTTTTTTGGTGGCGTGTATCTGGATCATGTTTTGATTTACCAACGACAGCTCTGGGTCTTATGTCCGCAGCTTTTGGTCTTATGTCCGGAGCTTGTTACGAAAGCTACGGACATAGCGCGTTCAGCTCCAGACGTTTGCATACCATCAAGAATCACAAGCTCACGCTTCACCTTACAACACCCCAGCCAGTTGTTGCCCGGCATCCGGGATGGTGATCTGGCCGGACAAGAGTTTGGGGAGAAGGGAGTCGCGGAGATCAGCAAGATCACGTTCTTGAAGTCTCAAAGATTCTTTCTTTGAGTTCAAAGAATCTATCAAAGCTCCGTATGATTTCGTTACATTCTCCGTAGGCACAACAACAGAGCATGCGTATACGGTATTTCGATTAACACCAGGTACTGCAGAGTCTGCCCCCATCCCAGCGATATTCAATGTGCCGAGAGTTTGATAAAGCCAATACAGCGGTAATTCCGTTTTATTTTCTACAAAAAAGACCGTGTCAATTGGGAAGAAATCGTCTTCGACCCAGTAGAGAGATCCCACAGTACCCTTTCGCCCAACAATAATTCCGGGGCCATTAACCAAATGCTCATTATGATACCCAGATACGCCTCCGGACCCATATACAGGAACTGTCCCCTCAACACGCTTAGTTGCTGGCAATGACTTACCATAAGAAAGGTCCATCAATTCAGCGACTTTCGTCACCTCCCACCCCTCCGGCACCCAGCCCATGTCTTCGGTGAATACAAACCGATCCGGGAAGAGTTGTTGTATCTCAGACGGCAGGCGCTGGTCTGATAAACCAGTTTCAGGCAGGGCCTGTTCTGAGCTGGCGGCGTCGGTGGCCCCCGTGGTTTTGTTGGTGGTTTCGTTGGTCTGCTGGCGCAGGGCTTCGCGTCTGGCGGCGCGGGCGGCGGCTCTTTTTTGCAAGGCGTCCGGGATTTCATTACCGGCGGCCAGGGCGTTGTCGATCACCGGGTCAAAATCCACAAACCAGCTTTTAAATAGTGCCTGCGCCATGGATTCGAGGGTGGTGTTGATCTGGCGATTTAGGGCGATTTTGTTGTCAAAGCTGCACAATATTGCAGATATATTCTCCTGCACAGATAGAGGAGGTATCGGTAACGGTAGCGACCTAAGAATGCCTAAATTTATTAGCGGAATAGTCGAACCTGTGTCTAGAGCATTTACATATGCAACCATTTTGGGGCTTGAGAACCAATAGTAAGCAAACTGTGAATCTACTATTTCCTTATTAAAACGAGCTCTCATCTGCTTGTTAGAAATGATGTAGTAATCAAATTTTGCTGACCTAGGTATCACACCAACCTGTCCCAGTGTCCCAGCAGCAGTGAAGATCAAATCATCGTGAATTGCTTTATATCCTGATAGCTCTTCAGCTTTCTCGTCTGTTATGTAGACAAATCCGTCATCCACAAACTTTTCTGAGCCTACTTTAAGGTTATTTCCTCGAATTACGGGCACGCCAGACTCAACAAAGAATCTACTACCGATAGAGCTACCAAATGGTCCGGTAATAGTTGCTCTTTTTGTTTCAGCTTGGACATCTTCAACCTTCGCCCAATACCAACCTTCCGGAAGCTCATAGTTAAACATTAAAGCCCAGCCCCTTTAGGTTCTGTTTAATTACCGCATCCAGTTCCTGCGCTTCGGCCATCTGCTGGAACAGGGTTTGGGTCAGTTGCTGCATTTTTTCTTCAAACAGTTCGCCGTCGTCTTCGACTTCAGCCGCGCCGACGTAGCGGCCCGGAGTCAGGACGTAGTCGTTGGCTTTGATGTCGTCTAATGAGGCACTGCGGCAAAAGCCAGGTACATCCTGATAACCTTGCTCCCCATCGTCTGCAACAACAGGCTCACCCCGCCAAGCATGGTAGGTATTGGCGATTTCAGCAATATCGTCAGCCGTCAGTTCTTTATGGATACGACTGATCATGCTGCCCATATTGCGGGCGTCGATAAACAGGGTTTCGCCTTCGCGGTTGCGGTGTTGCTTCCGCCCGTCGCTGAAGGTCTGTGCCTTTTTGTTTTTGGTTAAAAACCACAGACACACGGGGATCTGGGTGGTGTAGAACAGCTGCCCCGGCAGGGCGATCATGCAGTCGACGAGGTCGTTTTCGATGATCTGTCTGCGTATCTCACCCTCACCTTTGGTGTTGGTGCTCATGGAGCCGTTGGCCAGTACAAAGCCCGCGACGCCGTTGTCGCTGAGCTTGCTGATCATGTGCAGTATCCAGCCGTAGTTGGCGTTGCCGGTGGGCGGTGTTTCGTAACCGGCCCAGCGTGGGTCGTTGGTGAGTTCATCCGGGCCGCGCCATTCTTTTAAGTTGAACGGTGGGTTGGCGATGATGAAGTCGGCTTTTAAATCCGGGTGCTGGTCTTTAAAGAAGGTGTCGGCGGGCACGTCGCCGAGATTGGCGCTGATGCCGCGGATCGCGAGGTTCATCTTGGCCAGCTTGTAGGTGGTGCTGGTTTGTTCCTGGCCGTAGATGGAGATGTCTTTTTTGTTGCCCTGATGGTTTTCAACAAATTTGACCGACTGCACGAACATACCGCCGGAGCCACAACACGGGTCGTAGATTTTGCCGTGATAGGGTTCGATCATTTCGGCCAGCAGGTTAACCACGCACTTGGGCGTGTAGAACTCGCCACCGCCTTTGCCCTCAGTCGCAGCAAAGTTACCGAGGAAGTATTCATAAACACGACCGACGATGTCGGTTTCACTTGCTGAGCCTTCTTCACCATCGCTTCCTTCAACTTTTACGATGGTGTCGATGTTGTTGATGGCGTCGATCAGGGCGGCGAGTTTGCTGGCATCCAGCCCTAAGCGTGAAAAGTAGTTATCTGGCAGTGCGCCGCGCAGGGCTTTGTTGTTTTTCTCGACGGTGTGCAGGGCGGTGTCGATCTTAACGGCGATGTCGTCCTGCTTGGCATTTTTGGCAATGTAGTCCCAGCGGGCGTCTTCCGGCAGGTAGAAGGTGTTGGCCATGGTGTAGAACTCGACGATATCGGTGTACGCACCGTTACCTTCGGCTTCGAGCTGCTGTTTGCGCTCGGCAAACTTGTCGCTGATGAACTTTAAGAAGATCAGCGACAGCACCACGTGCTTGTACTCTGAGGATTCTACGCTGCCGCGCAGCTTGTCGGCGGTGGCCCAGAGGGTCTGTTCGAAAGACTTGGCCTTACTATTGGCTTTGCTGGTTGTCTTATTGTCTTTGGCTGGCTTACGTGCCATGAGGCTGTGTTCCTTGCGCTCGGCTGGCAAGCGGTTGCTGGCCAGCTACTTGAATGATTATCTGACGCAAATGTACCAGATGCGCCCCGGTTACTCTATTGACGCGCTTTCTTGAGCTCTCAGGTATTTGTCCATCATCCTCCCGATATGCGCGCCACCGCTGCCGGGTGTAAACGAGCGGGTTCGAAAAGTTCCGTAAAAAAATATAGGAACCTTTAGATAAACACGCGTACAGATGAGTAACCTCATTGATTTTGGAGTATGTATGTTTATTTCTTCTGATTCACTGAAACCATCACTTCTGGCAGTCGCGACGTCGGCTTTAATTCTGACTGGCTGCGGTGGTGACGGTAGCAGTAATGATGATGGCG
>NZ_DDKU01000143.1:0-4650 GCF_002339775.1 Thalassolituus sp. UBA2590 | reverse complement strand
CCAATATGTCGCGATCGGCATTTTCAGAACGGTTCACCAACCTGATCGGTACGTCGCCCATCAAGAATCTTATTTGCCCTGTACCTGTTCACATGATGCCAGGATACTGACCACCATCCAGCAGCAGGTTCTGCCCCGTAACAAAACCCGCACTGGCGCCACAGAGAAAAGCGGCATAAGCGCCGAATTCCTGCGGCTGGCCAAACCTGCCGGCGGGTATACCTCTCTTCGATTTCGCCTGGAACTCTTCAACTGTCTGTCCACTCGCCGAGGCAAATCGCTCATGGTTTGAGACCAGCCGATCCGTTTCAAACTGTCCGGGCAGCAAGTTGTTGATGGTCACATTGTAAGGTGCAACATCTCGAGCGATGCCGCTGACGAATCCTGTCAGGCCTGCTCTTGCACCATTGGACAAACTCAGGAAAGAAACCGGAGCCTTGACCATATGACTGGTCACATTCAGGATCCTGCCGAATCCACGGTCACACATTCCCGGTAGTGACGCATTGATGAGGTCAATGGCGGATAGCATGTTGGACTCAATGGCAGACAGCCAGTCCTCGCGACTCAGCTTGCGGAAGTCGCCTACCGGTGGCCCGCCTGAGTTGTTCACTAGAATATCAAGTTCCTGGCAGCGATCGACAACACCCTGTCGAGATACCGGGTCTGAAAGATCTACCGCCAGTACTTCAGGCGTGTGTCCGGTCAACTCACTGATTTCCGATGCAGCCGTCGCCAGCTTGTCTTCGGTTCTTGCAACCAAAATGAGGCGCACGCCTTCTTCTGCAAGGGCAGTAGCAATCGCCTTGCCCAATCCGGAACTGCCACCACAAACCAGCGCCTGTCTGTCGGTTATACCTAGGTCCATCTTTTTCTCCTCTATTCAGCGATTATAGTTTTTTGAGCAGGCCATCCCCTCCACGGGGAACAGGACCCAGCCCACGAACACCAAACCCGCCATCGTGATTCAGTATTGATCCGGTCGCCGGTACATTGTCCTCTCGTGAGGCAAAGAAGACGTAGGCTCCTGCATATTCAGCTGGCGTGGGTAAACGCGACAGCGGAACAAATCCTGAGGCGCCCGCTTCCATGGCGCTGCCCGGGAACTCCAGGTCCTGCATATCAAGGCTGGCAGGCCCCTTAAGCTGAGTTGATATCGCACCCGGCGCAACACCGTTGACCCTGATATGCGGTGCAAGTTCGAAGGCGAGCTGCTTGATCAGTCCAACAACCGCATGCTTGGTCGCCGTATATAGAACGCCGCCACCGCTCGGCCAGAAACCGGCGTTGGAGACGGTGAAGATCATGGAACCCTGCGACTGCGCCAGCGGTTTCAGCGCAGCCTTAGACAACATCAGGTAACCGAGGACATTAATGTCAAACAGCTCGCCGAATGATTGATTCAGTTTATCTGCAGGCAGATCGACGAGCGTAATGTTGTAGTCCCAGATACCGGCATTACCGATGGCGCAGTCCAGCTTGCCGAAACGATCGACACAAGCTGCAACAGCCCGCTCATTGTCTTCGTACTCACGAACGTCTCCAACAGTGCCGATAACCCGATCCTCAAATCGGCTTTCAAGATCAGCACAACCTTCAGCAGAACGGTCTAGCACGCCGACACTCGCGCCCTCTTCGATCAGTCGTTCGACAACCGCAAGACCCAGACCAGATGCGCCACCCGTCACGAGGATTGATTGGTTCTCTAATCGACTCATGGCTTAAAACAGGCTCGACAGGTTTTGCGACAGTATGACTGTCTGCTCCAGAAACAGATGACGGCGGCAGAGCAGAAAGCCACCTTCCGATCGACGTAGCGTATCTTCGCGGCGACCAATCCAGCTGTCCTCTTCACTGTTGAGCCTCGTTCGGTAAAGTTTGAAGTTGCTGCGTACGGTCAATTCATCTTCATCAATACTGTCAATTCGCACGTTGCTGATAAGACACCGAGTACGTGACGGTGGATCTTCTGCCCAGGCCCGACCGATCGCCAATCGTTGAATCCTCATGGTCAGAATGGTTTTGTCATCGTCGAACAGCGCCATGCCACCAGGCACTGTGAATTCTTTTTCCACTTCCTTCGCCTGGGTTGTTCGCCTGAGTGGCATCCAGTAATGGATGTCGTCGGCCAGCAGATTCAGCCATTCGTCAAAGCGGCGTGAATCCAGCAAATCCGCCTCATAGTAGAGAAACTCTTCTGCTTCAAATTTGAGCAGCATTCTTTCCTGCAGCGACAGATCCTGATAAGCGCTCATCAGACTTCTCCCGTTGGTGGCTGTGAGTGATTCGCCATCAACTCCGGCCAATTTTCAGCAGCCATCCAATCCTGCCATGATTGATAGGTCCAGCGTTGGGCGTGTTCGTTTACGACGGTCTCAATACAACTCTGCCCTGAAGGATCCTGGCTGACCTGATCAGCTTTGTTACCCATGGAGAAATTAAGCGGCAGGGTTTTGCTGAAAGTGCCCTTGGCGCCGCGCGTGGAATGACTCCAATTCTCACCATCGTCCTGCTCGAGCACACCAGCAGGCCCGAACATATGGTTTTGCATAAAAGCAGAGAACTTCTGCTCATCTTCTGACATTCCCTTGCGACGGAAGTTAAACCACCAGAGCTCTGTCTCGTAAGGACCCCGCGGGATTCGAAGGCATACTTGATTCGTCTGCGCGACCCACAGGTTTGGGAAAATATTGGGATGACCAAATGAACGCGTTCCGACTGGACCCAGCATTTCCCTGGTTTCAGGCGAGGTCCGTCTCTCGGCGTGTCGATCGTACCATTGTGGCTCGCCCTCACCGCTGGCCAGTCTGGCATCGTATCTGGCCTGCTCTTCCTCGGATATGCCTGGCCCGCCAATGCCATGGCCATATTCACCCAGTATCACCATCTGATTGTCAGGTGCCATCGCGGCCGCGTCCAGGATGCCTATTTTAATGGCCGAGCCGTGGGAAACTTTGACGTGATACCAGTCATACAGGTTATCTACGGCGAGCTTCCAGTTACATTGCAGTCGATTTTTATGGATACCATCAAGAAACTCGATGTCGCCTTCAGCCAGCATAAAGTCGATACCAACCTTGCCAACCCAGCCAAGATACTCTTCGAGTGGCGGAGCCTCTGGATCGAGGGTGGCAAAATAAAACCCCCGGTAGTTCTCGACCTTGGCAGCCGGTGTTAAACCCCAGTCTTTTTTGTCGATGTTGTTGCGATAGAAGTCATCCTCCCCCGGCATGCCGATCAGTCGACCGTCAAGATCGTAATTCCAGCCGTGATAGGAACAGAAAAAGCTTTTGGTATTGCCGAGCTCCGCTCGACAAACGGTATTGCCGCGATGAGGACAACTGTTCAGCAGCACGTTGATGGATTGCTGCCGGTCGCGGACGACGATGACTTCATCTTCACCAATGTAGTTCATCATAAAATCGCCAGGATTCGGTATCTGCGATTCGTGACAGACAAAGTTCCAGGCGCGACCAAAGATTTTTTTCAGTTCTTCCTGATAGATCTCTTCGTCGGTGAATATTCTCCGGTCCAGTATCCCGGTTGCCATGTCAAAGCAACCGCTCACATCTACACTTGCCTTGTCGGTCGCTATCAGTGCATCAGACATTCAGAGTCCTCCCATTTGCCATGCAGTTATTTGACACTTCGCCCTGACCCGCGTCGTTAAAATGTATGTTGATTCCATGTACTTCAACATAGCGGCTGGTGTCAGATTCGATATGTGTTTTCAAGCTGTTCATTTTGTTGACTCCGGTTGATGACCCCAGATGCTGGTCTGATTAAAGGTTTTGGGTTGCCAGACCGAATCGTCAATCTCTAGACCACCCCAGCCGTACTCAATGTCAAAACCCGACGGTGTTGCCATGTAGAAACTGAACATTTCGTCATTCGGGTGCTTGCCGAGTCCTGATGAGATTCTTACACCGGCAGTTTTAGCGCGATCCAGGCCATAGCCAACGTCATCCATGTCTGCAACCTGAAGCATGATGTGATTCAGGCGCTTTGGCAGCGGTATTGGAATGAGTGCGAGTGTGTGATGACGAGGGTTGCAGTGGAGAAAAGTCAGCTCCAGTTGCTGGTCAGGCGGGCCAACAACAATATGGTCTGACAGAAGAAAACCAAGCCCGTCGAGGTAAAATTGTTTGGCTGCTTCAAGATCACTGGCGCAAAGCACCACATGACCAAGTCCCTGTCCCTCCGTGACGAAGCCGCCGACACCAATGGGTGACTTAAAAGCTAAGGTGCCCAGTCGCTCACCGATGTAAAGCTCAACCCTCAGTCCATCGGGGTCAAAGCAAATTTTCAGCTGTTCGACCTGTCGGGCAGCGCATTCTTCCTCACTACCATCGCTTATATTGATGCCTTGCGCGGAAAGGCGTTGACAGACAGATTGAAGTGCTTCTTCGGAAGTCAGACAGAAACCGAGGCAAGTGATGTCATCTTCGCCAGTTGGTTTTGCCTGGATTCGCCAAATGGTGCTGTCGTAGCTCAGATTCAGCACACCCTCATGAGCTTCACTGCTGACGCCGAGAACGTTGTCGGCGTATTGCTGCCAGTCATCAAGACTGGTCACACCTACTTCGATATAACCCAGTTCTGCAATTGACTCTAATATTTGGTCTTTCTTTTCCATGGCACTCTCCTCTC
>NZ_DDKU01000018.1:0-16473 GCF_002339775.1 Thalassolituus sp. UBA2590 | reverse complement strand
TGGAACAGCAGTAGTTCCAGCCTGTTCTGCCCAACGAGCTGGGTTCGGGCGTCAACACTGCTGAGTACGTTGCTCATAATCTACTCCGGACATCGTTACTCAGAAAAGTGTAGTCAAGCATCACCAAAACGCAGAACAAAATACCAGCTACACTCATTTTAATTGCCGGACAAACGTACGCTCCGGTGCGACAGATTTCAAAAAAACTCAACCAGACAGTCAGGATCACATATGCAAGACCGCCCATTACTGGCACGACAGCCCATTCTGGACAGCAACAAAGCGATATATGCCTACGAATTGCTATGTCGCCCCATCCCTGACGCATCAGAAGCCTGGCAGGATGCACACGGTAACAGTGCCACTACCGAAGTTGTCATTGGCGCGCTCCACGAAATTGGCATGGCACTGGTGACCGGCGGCCGCCCTGCGTTTGTTAATTTCACGGCAGACTTTCTCAGCATTGATCTACCGCTATCGCCCGACGAGATGGTCATTGAATTGCTGGAACATATCCCGGCGACAGATAAGAACATCAACGCGGTTACCCGGCTTAAGCAGCAGGGCTTCCGTATCGCTGTCGACGATTTCACAGGTGATGAGGCACAGGCTACCTGGCTCAAGTACGCAGATATCGTCAAGGTTGACCTCCCCGCGCTTGGCTCTCCTGATAATGCTGGAGCGGTTCGCAAAAAGTTTCACCGTGAAGGCTTACTCTGGCTGGCGGAAAAGGTAGAAACCCACGAAGAATTCGAGCACTGCAAGGCTGCAGGTTACGACTTATTTCAAGGCTATTTTTTCTCAAAGCCTGTGATTCTGTTCGGGCGACGAACACCTGACTCTCACCTTGCGGTCATGCAGTTGCTAGGCGCATTAAATCAGGAAGAAGCCGATTTCGACGATATCGTCGACACCGTGCGCCGCGACCCTCAGTTAAGCTATCGGTTGCTGCAAATGGCGAACTCACCGCAAGTGAATCACGGAGCCCCCATTACCACTCTACAGAGAGCAGCAACCGCACTCGGGCTCAGCCGAATACGTAATTGGGCGAATCTACTCGCCCTGGGCAAGCTCTCCGACAAACCGGCAGTGCTTCAACAACAGGCCCTGTTTCGTGGTTACCTGATGCAGAGCCTGTCAGCCGGAACAGACACAATGGAGCCGGATACCGCGTTCACTCTGGGGCTCTTTTCCCTTCTTGATGCCATGCTGGATATGCCCATCGATGAAGTCTGCGCCCGCGTAAATCTGCCAAAAGAGCTCACCCAGGCAATTACCGAAAACGCGGGGGTATACGGTCAACATCTGAAAGCATTGATGCAGTGGGAAAAAGGAGCCGCCGACACGATCGACTGGGCGTCACTTGAAGTCACGCCCAGCGAGCTGGAAGCAAGCATTGAGCAAGCAATCCATACGGTGTCACAGCAATCAGGCGATCTCGGCCTCTGAAGTCTTTGCAGCCTGCTCAGACTGTGCGGATGGCAACGAATAGAATTGCGACCACAGGCGACGATAGCGCTCGACTTCGGCGGCCCAATGTTCATCAGACCAGCCAAGGATTGGCTGCAGCCTTTCTTTCAGATCAGGCAACAGATCAAGCCCTCCATTTTTGAGCAAGAGTCCAAGACGGCTGCGCCTGAGCAGCAGATCATCCAGATGCACAACGGCCTCACTCGCGGCCTGCCAGCGAAGCTCGGCCCAGCAAGTATGAGTCCCTGGGATAGGCTCCAGATCCTCCGCGCCACCGTGTGCTTTCGCAGCGCCAATGATCTCAGCCGCATCGCGGCCATAGAACCCAGCCAGCCGATGCGCCATCTGTTCGCTTGCGAGAGAAGAAATGCCTGGATCGGTAATACTGAAAACCGGCGCTTTCTTATCGACTTCGTACTCTGGCAGCTCTTCGCGAGCCTCTTTAAGAACATCAAGCGCAATCAAGCGGAAAGTCGTCAGCTTACCCCCACTAACGGACACCACACGCCCATCTTTCCAGACGGTATGGTCACGACTCTCTTTTGAACTGTTCTTGGCGCCGCTGGCCACCAGAGGGCGAACTCCTGCCCAGCTGGAGATAACATCCTGCTCCTGAATTGCAGCCTCAGGAAACTGAAAGTCCGCCAGAGCAAGAAGATAATCCATCTCGCGACGGGTAATGCCCACTTCGCCATTATCGGGTTTTGGGTGATCGAGATCGGTAGTGCCGATCACCGTGCGGCCCTCCCATGGATACACAAAGATGGGACGCTGATCCTGAGGATGAAGGATGGTAAAGGAAACATCCACCGGCAGGCGCTCTGCCGGAATCACAATGTGACTCCCCCTCGCCGGTCGCACATTGGCACTCTGACCCAGCTGTTCGCGCAGTTCGTTGACCCAGACCCCCGTCGCATTCACAAGCACTGAGGCGGTGACCTTGCAAGTGGCGCCGCCCACTGTATCCCGTAGCGAAATGGTCACGCCATCTGCATTCTGCTCAGTACGATCAACGGCGACATAATTCAGCACTTCCGCACCGTCACGCCGGGCCTCGTGGAGAATACGCATCACCAGGCGGCTATCGTCCGTGACGGCGTCTGCAAATTCCGATGCACCGGTGAGTCCATCCGGATTAAGGAAAGGATAGCGCTCACGGACGGCATCGGCCCCATGGAAAGTGTGATACTTGCGCCGTGCCAACAGATCATAAACCTTCAGCAACATGCCGAACGCAAAGCGACCCGGGAAACGGCCTTCGTAATGCGGCATCATGTAAGGCATCAGGTCCACCAGCCCCGGAGCCTCCTGCATCAGACGCTCGCGCTCTTTAACCGAATGCAGCGTCGTCCGGACATCTCCCTGAGCGATGTAACGAAGTCCACCGTGAACCATTTTGGAAGAGCGGCTGGAGGTCCCCCAAGAAAAGTCCTGACGGTCAACGAGTAACACACGCAGCCCCCGCCGGGCGGCCTCTCTGGCCACGCCTGCGCCGGTGACACCACCACCAGCAATAACAATATCCCAGTGTGTATTCTCCGTCAGCGCTCGCCAGCTCTGCTCTCTTCCACCAGATTTCCAATCAGTTATGGACATAGACCTCCCCCTTTTTTGTGCATTCTGCGCCATCTCACCTCAGGAATGAAAGGGCCGGAGACTATATAACCGAGCACTAACATTCTGTAACACACATGTGCTTGCCGCATACGAAGCGTTAAATCAGTATAACGATCATCCTATGTTTCTGCTGATCTACCCTTAGGTGCGGTTCTGACACAGAATGTTCCAGATACATGGAAGAACTTATGAACAAGAATAATAATTATGTCCCCGGCACAGTGTCGTCGGCGTTCGTTCGTTTGTTTCTGCGCACTGCGCAGGACTACGGTATAGCGCCTACCGATGTACTCAACGCATGCTCTGTTAATCACGGAGTGCTGGACAATCGCCTGGCCAGAGTAGAGGCATGTGATTTCGAAGCCATGATGCGCTGGATGATCACTAAGGCAGCCGATCCGGAGTTTGGTTTCAAAAGTGCCCGATACGTCGCGCCCGGCGCATTTGGTCTTGTCGGCTATCTGATCATGAACTGCCAGAGCGGAGGAGAAGCTTTCCGGCTGGTTCCCCGCTACGAGGCACTGATTGGCAATCTCGGCACGACCGATCTCGCCGAAGGTGAGCACATTGTTTCAGTGCGCTGGAACTGCTATTGCCGCGACACACTGGTCCGCCCTCATCTGATTGATGAATATTTGGCCACCACCGTGGAGTATGCGCGCTGGGTGACCGGCCGGGACGATATCGCACCGATAAGAATCTATTTCGAACACAAAGCCCCACCGGCGGAGACACTTGAACGCTATCAAGAGTACTTCCGCTGTGAACTGATCTTTGATTCAGGAGTAAACGTAATGGAGTTTGACGCATCACTGATGGACCTGCCGATTCGCCACCCCGATCCAACACTGCTTAAAACGCTGCAGGAGCAGGCAGAGAAGCAACACCAGGAGCTGCAACAGTGTGACCCTGTTGTGATTCAGGTTCGCTCTACACTGCAGAATATGATGGAACGGACGATCCCTCGCCGGGAACGCGTCGCCAGCCAGCTGGGCATGTCTGAACGAACTCTGCAGCGACGTCTTCTGGAGGCTGAATCTTCTTATCAGCAGATCCTCGACGAACTCCGACTCGAACTCTCTCAGGAATGGCTGACAACAAAGGAATGGTCAGTGTCCGACATCGCGTTACGACTTGGCTTCACTGAACCACGTTCATTTCAACGCCGTTTCAAAACCTGGACAGGCATCTCGCCGGGTGAATTCCGTCGTCGCGAGCTGAACTCATCGATGGAGCAGTCAGCGCGTCACGTGCGTAGCGCCTGATGGCAGATAGGGACAACTGATGAACAAAAGCGAGGCCTGTTCAGGCCTCGCTTATTTGTATCAGTAACTGATCTTTCACGCGCTCAGGGGTAATTTCCCGATAGCATGGCGGCTGGATGTCTCCGGGCTCGTTCAACAAGCATTGCTTGGAACGACACGGAGCACATTCCAGCTCACTCTTAATGATTTCACAATGCGGCCCAAGCACGCCGGTCAGTGTCGCATCGGTTGATCCGAAAATAGCGATCATGCCTGTCTCCATTGCCGCAGCAAGATGAGACAAACCAGAATCCACACCGACGACGCCTTCGGCATAGGCGAGCCAGGCACTGACTTCGTTCAACGGCATACGAGGGAGGACCTGGGCCCCCTCAATCCCATCAACAATGCGTTCAGCCCGTTCACGCTCTTCGTCATTGCCCCAGAGTAAGACCACTTTCTTCCCCTGAGCGACGCCAAGCTCAGCCAGCGAACGCCAGTAGGCTTCTGGCCAGAGCTTGGTTACCCATGTCGTCCCATGAAGAAATACCCAATACTCACCTTCGATATCCGGGCGTTCCCACCGTGACTTATCAATACCGTAAGCCAGCTGCTCCGGCAGGCGATAATTCAGTGCGCGGGCGAACAACTGACGCGTTCGGAGAATCGCGTGCTGGCCCTTAGGCACACGAATGCGACGTTTATAGGCTAGCGCTGCCAAAGGTTCTCTCAGACTCGCCCGGTCAAGGCCAGCTTTAGTTCCGCGCGCCAGACGAGTATACACAGCACTTTTGATCAACCCCTGAGCATCCAGTACCAGATCGTATTTTTCCTCGCGGATGGAGCGGTAGAAGGCCTTCATCTCTGCGCGTACGGCCGGATCTTTTAACGACTTACGCCAGCGCCGCCACGCTACAGGAATAACGCGCGTGACCGCAGGGTGCCACTCAGGCACTTCGCTGAAACCTTCTTCAACCACCCAATGAAATTCAATATCGAGCACCTGCCGGAACGCATCCTGCACCGCAGGAAGCGTATGAAAGACATCTCCAAGAGACGATGTTTTTACCAACAGAACTTTCAACTGAATTTCTCCAACAACGAGCAGTCAGCCTGACCCTTCAGGCGCTATGATCGCCAAATTGTAGCGGAATGGTGCAATCCACAACAGGTGCGAATAGCAGACGTGGTTTTTAAGCGGTATTGCCACGATGGTGCTCAACATAGAGAATACGCGCCAGCTTCATTACAGGACACTTCTTCTCGTGCTGACTTCGTGGAAATTCTGGCTGGGTACGGCCCTACTCTTTGGTCTGGTCTGGCTGGTAGAGGCACACTATGGCTGGGCCAGGATCGCTGAGAGCTGGCAAGCAATTGAACCACGCCAACTGGGCATCGCACTGTCATTGATGCTCGTGAGCTACCTGCTGCGTGCGCTGCGTTTCTACGATTTCTTCGGCAGTTACACGAAAGGACAGTTTGCGCCACTGTTAAGAATCACCGTCCTGCATAACTTCTTTAATAATCTCCTGCCGATGCGCAGCGGTGAGGCAACCTTCCCGCTATTAATGAAACAGCAGTATCAGGTTCCTTACCGTCATTCCGGTCCTGCTCTGCTCTGGCTAAGACTGCTCGACCTATATGTTTTGCTGGCTCTGGCGTTTATCAGCCTGCAAAGCCTGATGCCCTGGGGATCAGAAGTCCGCTACGCGCTGGCAGGCGCGGTACTCGCGGCCCCTCTGCTCGCGCTGATTTTACAGGAGACTGTCCGCAAGCATCTTCAGTCAGGCCAGGGCTGGAAGGTCAAAGCGCTTGAACTGATGACGGCACTGCCGGACAACCCCTTTACCTTTATCCGCGCCCTGCTCTGGACCATCATCAACTGGGTGGTAAAACTCGCCGTGTTCAGTTGGCTACTCAGTGCCTTCACTGGCCTCACGCTCAGTGCCAGCTGGAGTGGTGCGACGACAGGCGAGCTCAGCTCGGTATTGCCCATCCACGGATTAGCAGGCGCCGGCACCTACGAAGCTGGCGTACTGGCTGGCCTCCTGCCCTGGGGGATTGAGAGCGGCCCAGCTCTCGCAGCAGCGGTAAACCTGCACCTGTTCGTGCTCGGCAGTACATTTATCCTCACTGGCATACTAACCCTTGCAACTCAGCGTTCGGTTATTAAGCACTGAAGTCCCGGAATTCTGAGGGACGCGGTTATTTTACCGGGTACGAGTTTCCGGTATCATCGCGCACGACTTTCTAAAGACTAAGCGTGGTATCTCCCTTGACTGAGGCAAAAAACGCCAAGCCATCTCTCTCCATCGTTATTCCTATGTATAACGAAATAGAAAATGTAAAACCAATGGTGGAAGCGGTTCATAATGCTCTGTCTACTTACGAAGGTAAGTGGGAGCTACTGGTCGTCGACGACGGCTCGACTGACGGCACGCCTCAGGCCCTGCAACGCGAAGCCGACGACTACGGCCGCCATGTCCGTGTGATCGAACTGCGCCGTAACTTCGGCCAGACCGCAGCCATGCAGGCGGGCATCGATGAAGCCCGCGGTGACCTGATCGCTACCCTCGATGGTGACCTGCAGAATGATCCGAATGATATTCCACGTATGGTCGACCACCTGATTGAGCGCGACCTCGATCTGCTTACTGGCTGGCGTAAAAACCGCAAGGACGACCTGTTCCTGCGTAAGATTCCATCACGCATTGCAAACCGCCTGATCGGCAAGATCACAGGCGTGCGTATCAATGATTACGGCTGCTCTCTGAAAATCTACAAGTCGTCTGTTATCAAGCAAGTGCGCCTCTACGGTGAAATGCACCGTTTTATCCCAGCCTGGGTAGCTGCGGTTGTGCCACCAAGCCGCATCGGTGAAATTGTTGTTAATCACAACGCACGGACCGCAGGCGAGTCGAAGTACGGTATCTCACGTACTTTCCGGGTGATTCTGGATCTGCTGTCTGTCTATTTCTTTATGCGCTACCGCGCCCGCCCGGGTCACTTCTTCGGGTCTATCGGCCTGGCGCTCGGCTCTGTGAGCTCTTTGTTGCTGGTGTACCTCGCGATTGTTAAGTTCGCTATGGGCGAAGATATAGGAGGTCGACCACTATTCCTCATCGCGGTGGTCTTCCTGATTGCCTCGCTGCAGTTCCTGACAACCGGTGTACTCTCAGAGCTGATCTCGCGTACTTACTTCGAATCTTCGAAACGTGAACAGTACGTCATCTACCACAGAGACGATGAAGTACCAGCAGGTGAAGACGACTGGGCTGAAGCCAACACAACAGCGCAGGCATCCGACACGGGCGCTTCCGAGACAACGAACTCATCTACCAGTTGATTTCTTTATGAGCCGTACTGCACTGCCTCTCTGGCTGCTGGGGTTTGTCATCGTCCTGATGACTATGAACCTCAACGGCTTCCTGCTGTTTGACCATGACGAAGGCGCATTCAGCGAAGCGACACGGGGAATGTTCGAGCGTGGTGATTTCATCACCACTTACCTCAATGATCGCATCCGTTTCGATAAACCCATTCTGATTTACTGGCTCCAGGCCGCCTCTGTCGCAGCCTTCGGCACCGATGTCTGGGTATTCCGACTGCCATCAGCTCTGGCAGGCATTCTGTGGGTGCTTGCGATTTTTGCCTTTACCCGCAAAGTAACAGACCAGCAGACCGCCATTGCCGCCGCGCTTATGGCAGCGACCGCTGCAGGCATCAATGCCATTACCCACGTTGCTACGGCTGACGGCCTGCTCAACATGATCCTGGCCACCACCATGCTGGCCATGTATCTCTATTCTCAGGCGCCATCTCGCGGCCTGCTGATTGGGATCTATGTACTCATGGCACTCGGCACACTCACCAAAGGCCCAGTGGCGGTTGCTATTCCGTTTATGGCTGGAGGCCTGTTCTACCTGAGCAGTGGCTACCGACAGGAATTCCTGCGCGCGATTTTTTACATTCCCGGCTGGATCATATTTCTAACGATCGCAGCCCCATGGTATATCGCGGCGTATCAGATTCACGGTCAGGAGTTTATCGACGGCTTCTTTATGAAGCACAACGTCAACCGTTTCAATAACGCCATGGAAGGACACGACGGCGGGCTTCTGTTTTACCCTATGGTACTGCCGTTCGTGCTTGCCCCTTTTGGCGGACTTCTGCTACGCATACTGCCATCCATCAAAACCACACTGGCAGGCGGCGACCATCTGAACCGCTTCCTGTGGATCTGGTTCCTGGTCGTACTGGTCTTATTCAGTCTTGCCAGTACTAAGCTGCCACACTACATCCTCTATGGGGTAACACCGCTGGTTATTCTGATGGCTCGTTACCGTAACTGGCTACAGAGTCGCCTGCTGGCTGCCGTGTTCCCATTGATCCTGTTTGGCCTTATGGTCGCCTTCCCTTTACTGATCCCGATAGTAGAAGCGCGACTGACCAACCCCATTGAGATCGCCACTGCGCAGCGTGCTGCGGAGTACTTTAATACTGATTTTGTGATTCTGGCGGCCCTGGGAACGATCGCGGCGCTGGCTCTGATTTTCTGGAAGCGTTTCAGCCCATGGTTTGGTCTGGTTATGGCGGGCGTCGTTCAGTCTGTTCTGCTTTGGTTCCTGTTCATCCCGACCTTCAGTGAAACCCAGCAGCGTCCGGTTTGGGACGCCGCAATGTTTGCCAAAGAGCTGGGCGAGCCGGTGGTTACTCAATCCATTGATATGCCGAGTTTCAACGTCTATCTCGATACCTGGACTGAGCGCCGTCGATTGGAGCCGGGCGAGGTAGGTTTTGCCCGCGAAGACAGAGTGAAACGTATTGAACATCCTTTTGATGTTTTATATCAGTCAGGCCCGATCATGATCATTCGCCACAGCGGCGGCCAACCGGAAAGTGAAGCGACCGAATGAAGACAGATACGCTGCTCATCAGCCTCGCCATGCTGCTGCTTGTTCTGGCAGCAGGCGTAACGTCGCAAGGCTCTAATCAGGAAATATTCCTCTGGTTCAACGCTAACGCGGGCGTTCTACCAGATGCCTTCTGGGCCAACATGACCTTTGTTGCCGACACCTTGTTTGCCGTTGCTGTGATCGCGATTGTTGCCAGCCGTTACCCGCATATTTTCAATTCCGGGTTTGTACTGCTGATTATCGGCGCCCTGTTTGTTCATGGTCTGAAGAACCTGCTTGAAATACCGCGTCCGCCTGCCGTGTTAGATGCCGACGTTTTCAAGGTCATCGGTCCCGTCGTTAAGAACCACGCGTTCCCGTCCGGGCATTCCTTTACCGCATTAGCGACCGCTGGTTTGCTCGCCCTCAACATGCGAAGCATCGGCGGTACGATTGCGCTTCTCGTGATCGCTCTGGTTGCCGCGATCAGCCGTGCCGCGGTTGGCGCGCACTGGCCGCTGGATATTCTGGTCGGTTCTGCCGCAGGCCTCATCTTTGCACTGATCGCTCAAAAGCTGACGGATGAGATCTGGTGGCTTCAGGGCAAAGGGCTTGAACGCTTCGCAGCTGGCCTGATGACCATCACCTGTATCACTATGTTATTTCACGACAGCCGCTACCCCGACACGCGAATTCTGACGGTTGCCGCGGCTGTCATTGCCCTGCTGTCACTCGCCTCATATTGGCGCCAGACAGTCGCAACGTTGCGCAAGTGAGCCAAATCCGGCCCCTCTCCACCGAAAACACACATTTTAATTTGTTCCCGGCGCCCAGTGCTTTATAGTGAGGGGCTTCTGTGGGAGGAGGCGTCCGTGAGCCTTCCACGTGTGTTTAAGGTATCAGAACAGAAGGCAAGGTTTAGTCGTAATGCGCCGCGTCGTTATCACTGGGTTAGGAATTGTTAGTTGCATCGGCAACAATAAGGAAGAGGTACTGACCTCCCTTAGAGGCCAGACATCGGGTATCCGTTACATCCCCGAATACGAAGACGCGGGCTTCAGAAGCCACATCGCTGGCAGACCACAAATAAACCCAGATGATCATATCGATCGCAAGCAGCGCCGCTTCATGGGCGACTCTGCTGCCTACTCCTACATTGCTCTGAAAGAAGCCATCGCGGATGCAGGTCTCAGCGAAGATATGGTCAGCAGCCCGCGTACTGGCCTGATTGCAGGTTCTGGCGGTGCATCGTCCAGCGATATCGTTGAAGCCGTCGACACCCTACGCGAAAAAGGCATCCGTCGTGTAGGCCCATACCGTGTGACCCGTTCTATGGGCAGCACCGTATCGGCCAACCTGGCCACCCCATTTTCTATTCGTGGCGTGAACTACTCCATTACCTCCGCGTGTGCGACCAGCGCCCATTGTATCGGTAATGCAATGGAGCTTATCCAGTGGGGTAAGCAGGACATTATGTTCGCTGGCGGCGGCGAAGAAGAACACTGGACGCTGACCATGCAGTTTGATGCGATGGGCGCCCTTTCGACCAAGTACAACGACACCCCGGATAAGGCCTCTCGCCCCTACGACGCGACTCGCGATGGCTTTGTTATTGCCGGCGGTGCGGGCATGGTCGTTCTTGAAGAATACGAACACGCGGTCAAACGTGGCGCGACGATTTATGCCGAAATCATCGGCTATGGCGCTACCTCTGACGGCGCTGACATGGTTGCTCCTTCAGGCGAAGGCGCGGAGCGTTGTATGCGCGACGCTCTGGAAATGGCAGGCAACCCGAACATCGATTATCTGAACACCCACGGCACCAGTACGCCAGCGGGTGATATTTGCGAGCTTGACGCTGTTAAGCGTGCCTTCAGTGGTAACGTGCCCCCTTTCAGCTCAACCAAATCTTTGACTGGCCACTCTCTTGGAGCGGCGGGTGTTCAGGAAGCTATCTACTGCCTGTTAATGCAGAAAGATGGCTTTATCACCGGAAGCGCGAACGTGACTGAACGCGATCCGGGCGCGGCGGACGTGCCGCTTGTTACCGAAAACCGTGATGCCAGTTTGACGACGATCATGTCAAACAGCTTTGGCTTTGGTGGTACAAACGCCACCCTGGTATTTAAAAAGGTGTAACAAGCGGATCACCGTGGCATACCTCTATCCGGGATACCGGAGCTTACTCAATGGGGCATAAAAACTAAAAAAATCAGGCATGTAACCCAGTGACACCGGGTTCAGTGAAACGCCTGAGAATGACCAACGGAATACAACGCATGACACAACAAGAATTACCGAATCATACGGACCCGTTATTTCAGATCGCCGAAAAATTATCGGCGGACTTCTCGCTTTTTCCCGAGTATGAAGACAACGCGGTTGATCACAAAGTTAAAGGCCTGATTGCTCCACAACAATGCGCTATTGAGCTGGATCGACTAAGAAAGCTCAACATCGACGACTATATCCAAAGCGTCGTTGCACCCAGCGAAAATCCTCAGCGCACTGACGCAAAGAGTATCGTTCAGCATCTCGTTGTTCGTGTGGTCTCAGAAGTCGAAGACGGGCCACTGTACTGCGCTGAAGCAGACCTCGATTTTGGTGGTCAGATTCGCCGTGTTGGCTTTATCTGCCAGAACCGCTCCCACTCCAATGGAGCCTGGGGACCGATTCATCACAACCGTGCGGCACAACAGGCAAAAAATTACGCCAGCCGTGCGATGCCGATCATCACCTTTATCGATACCCCAGGGGCCGACGCTGGTGAGCTGGCCAATGCCAATAACCAGGCGCACTCAATCAGCCACCTGATCACCGAAATGGTGAACAACGATGTACCGACCATAGGTATTATCTGGGGCGCGGGTTACTCAGGCGGTGCTATTCCTCTGGCCGCGACAAACATCCTGTTGTCAGTACGCGATGGTATTTTCAATACGATTCAGCCACAGGGCCTTGCCAGCATCGCACGTAAGTACAACCTGTCATGGCAGGAATGTGCGAAATACGTTGGAGTATCAGGCTACCAATTGCGTGAATCCGGCGTGATTGATGGCATTATTGATTACGCACCGACAGACGCTGATGAGAAACGTGCAAATCTGCTGCGTGCAATTACCAGCGGTATTCAATCCATCGAAGAAGGTGCGAAAGAATTTACGCGCAACAACCCTTACCTGATGGACCACTACAAGCGCAGTATTGATCGTTTCCTGAACCCATCAGAAAAACTGTCAACGCTTGAGAATAACGCGAATTTCTTCCTTGCTCAGAGCCCGACCGAACACATCAACATCTTCGGCCTCTGTTATCGATATACACGCTACCTGACTCTGCGTCGTCGTATTCACTCCACCACGGTAGAGAACTACGGCCGCCTTGCGGATAAAGAAATCCCAGCAGGTCAGCTGGAGCAACGCATTCAGAATGAGCAGAATCGTAAATTCCAGAAATGGCTACAGGCGCCTGAAAAAATTGTTTACGACGATGGCCTGCAAAAGAGCTGGAAAACCTTCTGGGCGAAATACGAAGAACGTGACGAAAGCCGTAATACCATCGTCCGTCTTTTCCTGGGTGAACCAAAGAATAACTACCTGAAAGCAAAGCAGGACCTTTGCTTTAATTTCGGCCTGTATCTGTTTAACCGCTGGAAGTCTGATGCCGCGGTTAATTTCCAGGGCCTGCTTAATTACCTTGAAGATTATCGCCAGAGCCGCTTTTTGCTGCGCTCGTCCGATATTCTTGATGCCGGCGCCGTTGCCGATTTTATTGAAGACAATCCGCACCCACTGGCGGCTTATATTCGTGAGCAGTTACCACACGAAACCCGTCAGGAGCTGACCTCCGAGCGCAACGCCGAAAAAGGCAAAGGGACCCTGCGTCAGTCTCTGGCGACCGCGCTGAATACCATTCTTTCAGACGAACTACTGCCAGAAAGCATCCGTGCCGAACTGAAACTCTCGACACGTTCAGAAGCTCTGTGCAACAACGAAGAAACACAAGCGACTGAAGCCAACCGCCGAATTATTGAAGAAGCGCTGGCACCGTATATTCAGTTCCGTCAGGAAAATATTCAGAACCCGGCCAACCCAGACATCACGATTCTGGATGCCATTCTGCATGACGAACTGCGCGAAGAATTCCGTCACGTTTGTCAGAACATGCTGGTGTTTGGCAGCCTCTACGACAACTTTATCCATAACCTCGTCAGTGTCGCGAAAGAAGCGAACAACAACCGTGCACTTTCCCGCGATTCTGTGAAAGCACTGTTGGACAAGTCCCTGTCAGAAGCGACCAAGGGCGAAAGCTACACCATAAAGGAACTCGAGTCCTTCAATTACTGGCTCAGCTATTTCATCAAGAGTTCGCAGAGCGGTGAATTCCTGAAGTCTGTCGAAGAGTGGAAAAAGCTCGCCTTCCCGCGCTTGTCTGAAACCCTCTTCGTGGTGATTACGTTTATTTTCGAGAAGCTTCTTCCTGAGTATTACAACGCAGAAAAATCGGGCAAGAGCTACAACGGCCGCATCAACCCGGTCAGCATCGGTCGTCGTAAAGACTTCTGGAACCGTCTGACCATGGCGTATCACGACCTGCTTATTCAGGACGTACTTGATGACACCAAACGTCAGAAGCGCACATCACCGAAGGCCATCATTGACCGTTTCTTTGATAACTTTGAAGAAATCAATGCCAACCTGATGTCAGCTGACCCAGTGGCCTTTCCGGGTTTCCGTTCTTCTATCGAAAAAGCGCTGAAAAATAATATTCAGCCATGTGGTGTTATCACCGGCCTTGCGGATATTAATATCGGTGGCAAGACACAGCGCGTCGGTGCGCTGGTATCGAACCTGGATTTCCAGGCTGGCGCATTTGATATGGCCAGTGCCGAGAAATTCTGCAAATTAATGGTCGAATGCGCTCGCCAGCAATTGCCTGTCGTTTGCTTCGTATCCTCCGGCGGCATGCAAACCAAAGAAGGTGCCGCGGCGCTCTTCTCAATGGCTGTTGTTAACGACCGTATTACCCGCTTTGTTCGCGACAATGACCTGCCTCTGGTGGTCTTTGGTTTTGGCGACTGTACCGGTGGTGCTCAGGCGAGTTTCGTAACGCACCCGCTGGCGCAAACCTATTATTTCTCAGGTACAAATATGCCGTTCGCTGGGCAGATCGTTGTACCTAGTTACCTGCCAAGTACCTGCACTCTGTCGAACTATTTATCCGTTTCTTCAGATTCAATGGACGGACTGGTTTCGAACCCATTCTTCGACGATCTCGATGAACGCCTGCGCGAAATTGACCCGGATATGCCAGTGGCACGCTACAGCGTTAACGATGTACTCGAACGTGTCCTTGAAGGTTATGTTTCTGCGGCCCGCATGGCACCACTGACCGCCGAAGACGAAGTCAGTCAGAAAAAATACGGCAAGATCAACAAGGTCATGGTCCACGCTCGTGGCTGTACCGCTGTTAAGCTGATCCGTAAGGCACAGGAAAACGACATTAAAGTCGTACTGATCCAGTCTGATCCGGATATGGAATCTGTACCTGTTGATATGCTTGGGCCACAGGATCGCGTTGTCTGTATTGGTGGTAACACACCGGATGAAAGTTATCTCAACGCCAAGTCTGTCTTGCGCATTGCTCATCACGAAGGTGTTGATGCACTGCACCCAGGGATTGGCTTCCTGTCAGAAAGCAGCCAGTTCGCTGCACTCTGTGGCAACCACGACATTAATTTTGTTGGCCCACCGGTCTCCTCAATGGAAACCATGGGTAACAAATCGAACGCCATTAACACCGCGATGCGCGTGAACGTGCCTGTTGTCCCCGGCTCTCACGGTATTCTGACCAGCTCCGCGAATGCCGCGAGCGTTGCAGATGAAATTGGCTACCCGGTACTGCTTAAAGCCGTACATGGTGGTGGCGGTAAAGGGATTCAGGTTGTTGAATCAGCAGACCGCATTCACGCCCTGTTCCACCAGATTTCTACCGAAGCAAAAGCCGCCTTTGGTAATGGTGATGTTTACCTTGAAAAATACGTGACGTCTCTGCGCCACATTGAGGTTCAGGTTCTGCGTGACTCTCAGGGCAACACCAAAATCCTGGGCCTGCGTGACTGCTCCGTTCAGCGTAATAACCAGAAAATTTTCGAAGAGTCAGGCTCTACCATGCTGCCGCGCGAGCTGGAGCAAGGTGCCTACGATTACGCAGAAAAACTGGCAGACGCTGTCGACTATGTTGGCGCCGGTACCGTTGAGTTTATTTTCGACCTCGACAACATGGCGATCTACTTCATGGAGATGAACACCCGTCTTCAGGTAGAGCACCCTGTGACCGAACTGGTTTCTGGTATCGACATTGTCTCGACTCAGTTCCGTATTGCGGAAGGTGGTAATATCGCTGATCTGAAACCAGATCACAAAGGCTACGCCATCGAAGTTCGTATCAACGCTGAAAAAGCCGTATTCAAAGGCGATGACGTGGAGTTTGTCCCAACACCAGGAACAATCCGCGAGTGCGTTTTACCGAAATACGACCACATCGAATTAATTTCGATGGCTGCCGCAGGCAAGCAGGTATCGCCGTTCTACGACAGCATGGTCGCGCAGATCATCTGTTATGGCGAAGACCGTAACGACACCATCGCAAAATTGCGTAAGTACCTGGATGAAGTAAAAATCACCGGCGTATGCACCAACATCCCGCTTCTCAAGCGCGTGCTGGACGACAACGTATTTGTTGATGGCGTTTACGATACGACTTATCTGCCGAAATTCCTGGATCGGATTGATCTCGATGCACTGATTAAAGACATCGAAGACGCGGCAGACATGAACGCAGATGCCGTCGACGCCTCGCAGCTCAAAATTGAAGGCTCAGATGAACTGAAAGTACTGTCACCGTCGACCAGTATTTTCTACGGTTCATCTTCTCCGAGTGAGCCTGCCTTTGTGAAAGAAGGTGACGTGATTGATGTTTCTCAGACCCTGTGTCTGATGGAAGCCATGAAAATGTTCACACCGCTGAGCCTTAAACAGTTTAACCGTGCTGGCAGTCAGCTCTATCCGGCTAAGCAGAAGTTTAAGGTAACTCGTGTTATGAACACGGATGGTCAGCAAGTGAATCAGGGCGACCTGCTCTTCGTTGTGAAACCTGTCGCTGAGGCCTGATCGCTCGTCTCACACTTGTGATCAGCTCAGTTAATAAAAAGCCCGCAATTGCGGCACTGCTGTCCCACAGTTTTG
>NZ_DDKU01000147.1:0-4483 GCF_002339775.1 Thalassolituus sp. UBA2590 | reverse complement strand
GGCCGTTGCGATACCGGTCGCACCCCAGACCAGAGCTTTCGAACTGGCCATCAGAGTGATCAGACCAACGATCAGCCAGAACACTGCTTTGCTGGTGGGTGTGCTTTCAATTTCGGCCGCTTCGTCTTCGTCGATCACAGATTCGCCGCTATCCGACGACTGCTGGAACATCAGGAAGAGAGCGAAGATCAGAGCTGCGATCAGGATCAGGGCGTCGACCAGATTCAGCTCAAGGTCGATCAGAACGACACCTGCGAGCAGGGTGATCATCATCAGCAGAGGGAGTTCTTTCTTGAGCAGGCCCTTCTGTAATGGGATCGGCGCGACAAGCGCGGTAATACCGAGTACCAGGGCGATGTTGGTGATGTTCGAGCCAATGGCGTTACCGATCGCCAGGTTGCCGGCGCCGTCGATCGAGGCCATGGCGGAGACAAACATCTCCGGTGCGGACGTGCCGATAGAGACAATGGTCAGACCAACCAGCATCTGAGACATGCCAAGGTGGCGGGCAGTGGCCGCGGCGCCGATAACGAATTTGTCGGCACTCCAGACAAGAAAAATCAGGCCAACGAGGATTGCGCCTATTTCGGGATACATAGCTAAAGATCACGCTCAGGAAATTAAGCCGCTCATTGTACCGGAGCGGTGAATCGGCGCAATTGCAACAGGATGTTCCGCCTGGCGGGCGGAATTGCCGTTGGTATGCCCAGAACAATCCGATATGCTAGCGGTCAGTTAAAGTACAGGGTAAATACAGGTCACCTGATGTCTAACAGCAATAACCACGTCGAAGTGAAGGATGTCACCTTTTATCGTGGTAAACGAAAGATCTATGACGGTCTGAATGTCGCCTTTCCCCGCGGCAAGATCACCGCAATCATGGGCCCCAGCGGCACAGGTAAAACGACACTGTTACGCATGATTGGTGGCCAGCTGAAAGCGGATTCCGGCGAAGTGCTGGTGGATGGCAGTAATGTCGGCACCATGAGTCGCGGAGACCTGTTTGAGCTGCGCAAAAACAAAATGGGTATGCTGTTTCAGACCAGTGGCCTGTTTACAGACCTCAATGTGTTCGACAACGTCGCTTTCCCGCTACGCACCCATACCGATCTGCCTGATGACATGATCCGCGATCTGGTTCTGATGAAACTTGAAGCTGTAGGCCTGCGTGGAGCGCGTGACCTGTTTCCGGCGGAGCTGTCCGGTGGCATGGTGCGCCGTGTTGCCTTAGCGCGCTCTATCGCGATGGACCCTGAGCTGATTATGTATGACGAGCCGTTTACCGGGCTCGATCCGATTTCTATGGGGATGATTCTGCGCCTGATCCGCGGTTTGAATGAAGCGCTCGGGCTGACCAGCCTACTGGTGTCTCACGACGTGGAAGAGTCCTGTCAGATTGCCGATTATCTGTGCATCGTTTCAGGCGGAAAAGTCATCGGCTTTGGTACGCCAGATGAACTCAGAAATGGCGATAACGCCGAAGTACGTCAGTTCCTTAACGGTGATCCCGATGGCCCTGTGCCATTCCATTACCCGGCCGATGACTATCGCGCTGATTTATTTGCGGGAGAGGCATAATGCTTAAGCATGTTCGAAGCCTGGGACAGGTCGGCGTTCAGTCGATCCAGTCTATCGGTCGGGCCGGTATGCTGTTTACTCAGTCGGTGACCTGGGGTGGCCCGGGCAGCGCGGGTTTTCTTGATCTGATCCGACAGATTCACTCGGTTGGTGTGCGTTCACTGTCGATCATTATTGTTGCAGGTTTCTTTGTAGGAATGGTGCTTGCTCTGCAGGGCTACAACATTCTGGTGAAATTTGGTTCGGTTTCGGCGCTTGGGACTATGGTGTCTCTGACTCTTTTGCGTGAACTCGGCCCGGTGCTTGCGGCACTGTTGTTTGCCGGGCGGGCAGGCTCAGCCTTGACCGCAGAAATCGGTCTTATGAAAGCCACTGAGCAGCTGTCTGCCATGGAGATGATGGGCGTCGATCCGCTCAAACGTGTGATTACTCCACGACTCTGGGCTGGCGTTATCAGTGTTCCGATTCTGGCATTGTTATTCAGCACAGTAGGTATCTGGGGCGGTGCGTTTGTCGCTGTCGATATGCTTGGTCTGTATGACGGCGCCTACTGGAGCAACATGGCGAACACCGTGGAGTTTTACGAAGACGTTGTTCAGGGGCTGATTAAAGCCGCTGTATTTGGTGTGGTGGTGACATGGATTGCCGTCTATCAGGGCTACGACGCCGCACCGACATCCGAAGGTATTGGTAAGGCAACAACACAAACGGTAGTGATCTCATCACTGGCGATTCTTGGACTGGATTTTATATTGACTGCGGTCATGTTAGGAGGCGTGTAAAACATGCGTATGCGTAATGTCGAACTCATGGTCGGCGGCTTTATGGTAATGGGCATTGTTGCTCTTGTGTTGATGGCCCTGCGGGTCAGCGGTCTGTCCATGGATGCCGCTGGCGAAACCTACACAATCAAGGCGCGCTTTGAAAATCTGGGTGGCCTGACAGACCGTGCGAAAGTCTCGCTGGCGGGTGTCACTATTGGCCGTGTCACCAATATTACTCTGGATCAGGAGTGGTATGCGGCCGTGGTTGAAATGGAAATAGACAAGTCGATGGACACATTGCCCATCGATACCAGTGCGTCGATTCTTACGGCTGGCCTTCTGGGTGAAAAGTACATCGGTCTCAGCGTTGGTGCTGAAATTGACTACATGCAGGATGGTGACTGGGTTCAGGATACGCAGTCTGCTGTTGTACTCGAAGAGCTGATCAGCCGCTTCCTGTTCAATAAGGCAGAGGGCGAATGACCGCGCCCTCGTTATCGGTCGCTGCCAGCGGAGAAATCCGGGTCGAAGGTGACCTGACGCTGCATACCGTAGCCAGCCTGGTTAAGCCTGGCCACGACGCTATCGCTCAGGCAAATGGTAGGGTCATTATTGATTTTGCTGCCGTGAGCCGTTTCAGTAGTGCAGGCGTTGCTCTGATCCTGAATTGGCTCCGCGCTGCCGAGGCCCGCAAGGTCGCGCTAACGATCAAAAATCCGCCGGCGGACCTGCCTGCCATTATCGAGGTCTGTGATCTCGATGAGGTTTTCGGGCCAGTCCTGTCAGGTTCTGACCTGCCGGAGTAAGTCAGTACTTCGGTTCAGCGCCTAAATCCGCTATGATTGTGCGCTTTCTGAACTGAGTGGTAGTTACAATATGTCCTCGGATATTACCCCGAACGAAATCCTGGAAGTGTTACAGGCTGAAGCCCCGGATGTTACCTGGTCTGTCGTTGACGGCTACGTAAAGGAAATCACCGGTGTCGGGGAGGTTTTCGAAGGCCTGAACGCAGTGAAGCGTCAGCAGTTCGTCTACAAAATTCTGAATCCCTATATCGTTGATGGTCGGCTTCATGCAGTGTCCATCCAGACTTATACGCCTGCTGAAAAAGCCTGAGCGTGAGACCCTGAAATGGAAAAACTGAGAATCGAGGGCGGAAACCGCCTCGACGGCGAAGTCCGTATTTCCGGCGCAAAGAACTCGGCCCTGCCTATTCTGGCGGCTACCCTTCTGGCCGAAGGCCCGATGCAGGTCGGTAACCTGCCGCACCTGCACGACATCACCACCATGCTCGAGTTACTTGGTCGTATGGGCGTAAGTGTCGCTATTAATGAAGATATGTCGGTAGAAACCGTCTGTGGTGAGCTGAACAGTCTGGTCGCGCCTTATGATCTGGTGCGTACGATGCGTGCATCGATTCTTGTGCTTGGTCCACTGCTTGCGCGTTATGGCGAAGCAGAGGTATCGCTGCCTGGTGGTTGTGCCATTGGTTCCCGTCCGGTGGATCTGCACCTGCGCGGTATGGAAGCATTAGGCGCTAAGGTCGAAGTGCTTGAAGGTTACGTTAAAGCCTGGGCACCTGAAGGCCGCTTAAAAGGCGCCAATATTTTTCTCGATACGGTGACGGTTACCGGTACTGAGAACATTATGATGGCCGCCGTACTCGCCGACGGTAAAACCGTCATCGAAAATGCCGCGCGCGAGCCGGAAGTTGTCGATCTGGCAAACTGCCTGAACGCCATGGGCGCTAAGATTACCGGCGCAGGCACCGACACCATGGAAATCGAAGGCGTCGAAAGACTGCATGGCTGTGAATTTAATGTCCTGCCAGATCGTATCGAGACCGGCACCTTTCTGGTGGCCGCGGCCGTAACTGGCGGTCGTGTTCTGTGCAAAGACACTGATCCGGTTCTGCTGGAAGCGGTTCTGCATAAGCTGCAGGAAGCGGGCGCCGAGATCAAAACCGGTGATGACTGGATCGAGCTGGATATGCACGGCAAGCGCCCGAAAGCGGTGAATATCCGCACGGCACCGCACCCAGCGTTCCCGACGGATATGCAGGCACAGTTTGTTGTGCTGAATGCCGTTGCCGAAGGTACGGGCACCGTGATCGAAACTATTTTTGAAAACCGCTTTATGCA
>NZ_DDKU01000159.1:36364-36501 GCF_002339775.1 Thalassolituus sp. UBA2590 | reverse complement strand
ACCAGGCTGCTCCACCCCGCGACAATACTCTGACAAAAACGCAACTCATGAGCAGTAAGGTTTGAGTTGCTATAACCAACAATCTGAACATGTCCTGATGACAATATTAAGTCTGTTGGTTGCGGGGGCCGGATTCG
>NZ_DDKU01000159.1:18726-36045 GCF_002339775.1 Thalassolituus sp. UBA2590 | reverse complement strand
GCCGGATTTGAACCGACGACCTTCGGGTTATGAGCCCGACGAGCTACCAGGCTGCTCCACCCCGCGACAGAGGCTGCGCATATTACGCCCGGCGACATCATGTGTCAACACCGATGACACAAATGGTGCCAGAGACAGAAAAATTATGACAAATCGGTGATTTTTTGTTCAGCGGCTATTGGTGCAATCGCGGGTTGGTGATAACTTACACTTTCAAAGTCGGGTCAGATGCGCCACCTCAGGTAGGTTGTATCGGCACCGACAAAAATAAGAAAAATAAAAAGACATTCTGAACCCTATGAGCACTAGTCCAGCCAATACTATGACGACGGCGGCGTTACAGCCCCTGTTGCGCCTACTGGAGAGCAAAGGCATCTCCAGCAGAGAATTGCTGGGTTCCCTGGGTCTGGACGCACCATCAGTCACCAGTGCAACACAGCGTATTTCGATCAATCACTTTGATCAGTTACTTGAGCAGGCCTCGCGTCTCCTCGACGATCCAGCGATTGGACTGTCCGCGGGCCAACGCCTGGAAATGCCAAGCTTTTACCTGCTGGGGTTTCTGATCAGTAGTTGCCAGACCGGCAGAGAAGCCTTAGCGGTATTACGCCGTTATTACGCCCTTATCAGTGATAGCCGGGCGCCAGACTTCTTTATCGGCCAGGACTCCATCAAGATCGTGTTTTATGTCACCGAAGGTACTCCTTTTGGTAGCCAGACGCGCTCTGAATTTATCGCATCGGGCATCCATACGGCTGGCCAGGCGATCGGTGGAAACTACTACCAGATACAGGGCCTCGGGTTCCGACACCCGCCGCCCCAGCACAAAGATCGCCTACAGCGATTCTTTGATGTACCTGTGCAATATAATCAGGCGCAGAACTGGGTAAGCTTTTCCAGTAAGCACCTCGACAGCCCACTTGCGTACGCTAATCCACAGCTGTTCTCAATGCTGCGGAATGAAGCTGAGCAAGCACTGGCGAGATTCAGCAATCTTAAGACCTTCAGTCAGCGAGTCATGCACATTCTGTATCAGTGGCCGGAAACGGTTCCCATGACAAAAGATGCCGTGGCTGAGCTACTGAGTACCAGTAGCCGCACCCTGACCCGCCGCTTGCAGGAAGAGGACTGTCAGTTTTCGACCCTGGTTCGCGAGGTTCGCCTCGAAAAAGCAAAAGTGGCATTAAAGTCCGCACGCACGGATGTGCAGCAGTTGGCACTGGATCTCGGCTTTTCTGACCGTCGAGGTTTTGAACGAGCGTTCAAACAATGGACAGGTGTGACGCCTGCCGCTTATCGGCGCCAACAATTAGCGGGCACTGCTCAGGCGCTTGAAGAAGAGAGTACCGACTGATTACCAGTCGCCGACAGACAGCGCTGCACGAACGGCGCTGATCTTTTCTGCCTGCTCCAGATTGGCAAGATCCTCAAACAGTGCTCTGACTTCTGCCGATGACGCATCGGCAGCAAGCTGCTGATACGCCGAAATCAGATAATCATCCACTTTCAACGCCAGCTGAACCAGTTCAGTGATGCTGATATCCATGTGCAGCTCTTTAGCATCCATCACGATATCAGCGACGTCCGCCGCTTCAAACTGGTGCCATTCGGTGAGTATCGCTGCTTTGTTACCGTCGCGGTAACGTTCAAGTGCCGTTGCAAGGCGCTGCTCGTGATCGGCCAGCAACTTCAGCATCATATCCACTCGCTCGCGCTGGGTGTCGTCACGCAACTGCTCATACAAAGTAGATGCATGTCGATGCAGCCCTTCGCTGAACTCAAGAATGTCACCTACAGTCCGATAACTCATCAGCAGCCCCTTATCTGATCGAAATATCTCCGGTCAGTATCCACGCCCCGTCCTTCAGTGCGCGTGACCAAATTGTTGTTCAATCTTTTTAATATAGGGCTGAATCAGCGCTTTGTCGCCTGCGGGTACATTTTCAACCTCGCTGATCATCGACAGAGTACCTTCAAGCATGTTGCGCATCATGTTTTTCTGAGCTTCAGGCAGCGGGCTGGCATCGACCTGGCTCAGCTGCTTCTCAATGGCAGCACGGCTTGGAATCTTACCTTCCATAGTGGTTGCCAGATACGCCAGCGTAATCTCACCTGAGTCGTCTGCCCAGGCCTCTGACGAGTCATAGCCCTGCTTTTGTACGACAGACTCAAAATCCTCGGCGATACCGGCCTTCTCAAGTTCATTCAGGGCGTTATCGAACATATCCGACATTCCGCCTTTGCCGGGCTTCATAAGATCCTGTTTGTTGACCTTATCCTGATTTTCCTCAATCCAGTGCTGCACAGGTTCAAGGCTTGCCACCCAGCGCTCTACCTGACTTTTAGTAAGTTCAGCATACGCCGGCACGGTGAGTGTTAACGCCGCCAGAAGAGTAAAAAATCGCATTCTTTTTATCCTTAGTATCAATTAAGTGTTACCTGGTGATTCCGGCAATAAATGCCTATCTGAACCTCTTCATCGAAATCACCAATCATAGGTAACGTCGATGTTACTATTGAGTCCAGACACTGGAGGTCGACAAAATCCGGAGCTACTTTTTCCGACTCTGCCAACAACCATTCCGGGACAGATAAGGTCAGCGCACGAAGGTCGTCGCTGCTCGAGATATCGTACAGAACGTCCGCCGCCAGCACGACATCGACCTCAGGCCAGTCCTCTCCGTTTGAGACCACGTGCACATCAATTCCGTTCAATGCGGCATTCACCCGGGTCGCCATCAAGGCATTAGGGTCCAGATCGGCAACCCAGACTTCACTGGCTCCGGCCATGCCCGCGGCTATTCCGGCGATGCCGGAGCCGCAACCAAAGTCGAGAACGCGCTTCCCTTCAACAAGATGGTGATTGTTGGCGATGTAGCTGGCCAGTGCTCGCCCACCTGCCCATGCGAAGGCCCAGAAGGGCAAACGCTGCCAGAAACGGCCAATCGCCTGAGTATCAAGACTGAGATGATCATCAACCTCTAACAGCCACAGCGCCAGCAGTTCGTTATCCAGCCAACGCCGGGACAAACGTGCGCCCGGCAAGGCCAGAGACGCAGTCAGCTGTTCCAGCTCACGCGCAAAAGGGGTGTTTTCAGAGGGAGGCATATTTGCGTTTTCTCTCAGTGACTTTTTTCAGGTAGTTGCGGGTTTCTGCCTTTGGATGGCGTCTGACAATATGCTGATAAACCTTCGCTGCAGATAGGCGATTAATACGCCGCATCGCTTCTTTGCGGTCCCGGTGAAAACTTTTCAGCAGCTGCCCGGCACCGCCGTTATAAGCTGCGATCATACAGTACTCGCGCGCTACCGGATCCTCAATACCACGCAGATAGTTATCCCGCAGAATGGAGAGATAGGCCGTACCGAAATCAATATTGTTGTTGGTATCCATCAGAAAGGAGCGCCCCGGCACCGTGTCGCGACGATAGATTTTCTGCATAACATCCCGGCCGGCGGTACGGGGCATAACCTGCATCAAACCAAACGCGCCAGCATGTGAAACCGCGAATGGGTTAAAACTGCTTTCTGTTTCGATCACTGCGTAGATCAGTGCGGGAGAGATCTGGTATCTCTGCGCAGCGAATCGAACCTGCTCGGCAACACCGCGTGCTGCGACCACCTCATGCTGGCGCACCATGGAGATCTGAACCCGATAACCGCGCCCTGTCTTATTCACTTTCTGGCGAATCAGATAATCGGCAAACCGTTGTGCCCGCCATTGTGTACCGACTTCTTTGCCTTCCTGATCTAAGACCTGACCTAAAAGAAAAGGAGTGCCAGTGAGACCAAAATCAGCTGCGGTATAGAGGTCTACAAGCCGAGGGTCGGCAGGGGTAAGAAGGATACTCACAATTGCCTGGCGCAACTGCTGCAGCGGTTCGTCCCCGCCCCGGGTTTCTACACGTACCTGACCACCGGCAAAATCGACCTCGACCTGAGTGTGGTAGTCATCCAGATAACGGACGAGCGTGTGTGTGCCCGACTGGCGTGCATCCTCACCCCAGATTTCAGCCTGATCCGGTGACAAAAAATCCAGCAGAACCGTCTGCAGGTCCGCTGGCATTTCATCAAAATCAGAAGGAAGCTCATTGGCCAGAACAGGCGCTGCAACCACCAGCACACTGCAAAAAATACAGGCGAAAAAACGCACGTCACACTGCCACTAATCAAAACATCAGCAAGCAGTGTAACCGCTTTCAGACGAAAGCGATAAACGGATAATTCAGCGGCAGGAACTCAGCTCAAAATATACTGAGGGCTCATTCCCAGCCCCCAGAGGATGACAGTGATCGCCATACCTCCAACCAACATACACATGCCTGCTGTCATAACCATGAAAGAGAACATAGCGCCCTTACTTTCGGGGATGTCCATGAACACAGGAACGCCGGTAAACAGCAGATGGAGGCTATACATTGCGGCAATACCGACAACGATGGCGTCGAACCAGAACACAGGAAAGAATCCAGCCGCACCGGCAAGAAACATCGGCGTTGCGGTATAGACCGTCAGTAGCAGGCATCGCTCGTAGCTGGTGGTTGTGCCGAAGGCATGCTCAAGAGAGTGGATAATAAATGACATGAGTGCCAGCCCCAGCAAGAGGCTGATATAGAATGCCACTGCAATCGCTGCAGCACTGCCGATACTGAGGAATACCAGATCCTGCCCTGCAAAGCTCCAGCCCATCTGGGTTGTTCCTGTGAACAGAGCAAAAGGCGGGATCATCGCCAGCAGTAGCGCGTGTTTAACGTAGACCTGAGTAATGGTTTCTTCGGGTTCACGGCTGATTTCGCGCCACTCGCGGCGCGCATCGTACAACAGACCGAACATGTGATTGGAGAACATAACAACCCTCCCTGACGGGTTCGCGGCGTTGGTTAAGGCCTCTTTACTGAAGTCTGGTCCGGGGACTAATCCGGGCGTATTTCAGAGACCGGGCGAACCAAGCTACGCCTCTGAAACATGCCCAGCAAGGGATCTTTTCAGCCCCTTTCATTCGGTCGGATTGTCAGTCCTTAAGACTATTAAAAGCTGAGTTTTCAGACGAATTTACCGCAAGCAAAGGAAAAATCCGGTACAAATTCTGCTTCTGAATCTGGGCAATTTCAGACAAGGAGTCCATGTTGCGCAACCTCGCTAAGATGGCACCGTAAAGCGGAATCATCGCCGGAACATTGACCCGACCACCCAGGAATGCGGGAAGCATATCTGGCGAATCGGTCTCGAGTAGCAGAGCCTCAGAGGGCAAGGCCGTAAGCGTGCGTCTCAGGCGCTGCGCACGAGGGTGTGTCATGGCCCCTCCCACTCCGAGAGCGAAGCCCAGCTCATGCCAGCGGCGCCCTTGCTGCTCACTACCAGAAAACGCATGCACCAGGCCGCCATACGAGAAGCTCCGGCGACGCAGAAATGACCAGAGCTCGTCGTGCATTCCCCGGACATGCAATACCAGTGGCAACCGCAAGTGTTCCGCCAGCTCGACTTGCGGCTGCAGCCATTGCCACTGAGTTTCCATAGCTACCTGACCTGACTTGGCCAGATGAACATCCAGCCCTGCCTCACCAACGGCTGCTGACTTCAATTGCTTAAGCGCCTGCTCAAGAAAGGTGAGATCAGAGGAGTGGTGTTCATGACACCAGTATGGGTGCAGACCTGCGAGACAATGCTGATTCCAGCCTTGCGACGGTCTTTTCATCAAAGCTTCTGTCAGAGCGCGACTGACACCGGGAATCATGACACCCGCAACGCCTGCAGCACTCGCCTGCGCCCAGTCGCCTTCCCGACGGCCTTCATACACCTCGAAGTCGAAATGGCAGTGAGCATCAAACCATTGCAGTGAAGCTTCTCCGGCTGATTTCATGCGCTGATATTCACGCCTCTGGAAAACCGACAGAACAGCCCGCTAAGCCGCAATAGCCGTTCGGATTCTTCGCCAGATACTGCTGATGATACGTTTCTGCGAGAAAATAGCGTACGTTCGAGCGCAGCTCAGTGGTGATCTCAGGGTAGCTCGCGGCGCTCAGTAATTGCTGGTACTTATCACGGCTTGCCTTCGCAATTTCAAGATCATCATCACTGTCCGTGTAAAGTGCTGAGCGGTACTGCGTACCCACGTCATTACCCTGTCTCATGCCTTGAGTAGGATCGTGATTTTCCCAGAAGACTTTAAGAATGGCTTCCAGGGGTATTACCGCAGGATCAAACCAAATTCTTACCAGCTCGGCATGCCCTGTATGGCCAGAGCACACTTCATCATACGTCGGGTTGCGGGTATGACCTCCGCCATAACCAACAGAGGTGACTTCCACCCCCGGCAACTGCCAGAAAAGTCGCTCAGCACCCCAGTAACAGCCCATTCCGACGATAATTTCTTTCAGGCCCGGTGGACAAGGCCCGGTAATATTACGACCATTAACAAAATGTTCAGGCTCGACCGGTATAGCTTCCTTCCGCCCCGGCAAAGCCTCCAGTGCTGTTGGTATCTGCATTAACTTCGGACGCCACATCAGCGATAACCTCCTGAAAAACTGGCTGAGTATCATGACCCGGAACTCCGTATCATATTCACTATTCTTCACCGGTACAGGCAGCGGTGGCAACCTGTCGGTGGGCTCATCGGCTGCCGTACTGGAAAAAAACGGCAGCCCACTGCTGTTAATTGACTGCGGCCCCGGCACTCTGAACACCTATGCCGAACACTATAACGGGCAGTTACCATCAGCAGTATTTCTGACGCATTGCCACCTCGACCATATTGCTGACCTTGAAATTCTCACGGTACGGGCGCGCCTCAGGAATGCGCCCCCCATTCCACTGTTTGTTCCCGTATCACTGATTACTCTGCTGCATCAGCGACTGGCCACTTACCCGGGGCAGATGGCCGAAGGAGACCACGACTTCTGGCAGTCATTTCAATTACGTCCGGTCTCTGATGCTTTCCGCTATGGCGAGGAAGACTTCCGTATTTATCCGACACGCCATCACGGCCCCGGTTCCAGCTTTGCACTGCAGTTGCCCGGCGTCTTTTTCTACAGCGGAGATACCCGCCCTGTGCCTGAACTACTTCATCACGTGGTCAGCACCGAAGAAAAGCTGTTCCACGACTGCGGTGTTGACCCCAACCCCTCTCATACCGGGCTCGCTGATCTCGCCCGGGAATACCGCCCGGATATCTGTCAACGCCTGACGCTATACCATTACGCTGATGAATCTGCAGGGGCCGAATTGAGCAAAGCCGGGTATCAGATAGCCTGCCCCGGGCAAACGATCAACCTTCGCCCGGAGCGAGCTGGCCATGAGTGATCAGCTCAACAAACTCATTCAGAAAATGCATTCGGAGGCACAGGTCACTACCCAACAGTTGCCCCAATGCCCGGAGATATCTCTGTGGTTAGTTGAACCCGAATCCATGAGACGAGCCTTTACTCAGGAAGAAATTTTACAGATTCAGGCTTACCCAGCCTATTGGGCTTTCTGCTGGGCCAGTGGTCAGGTTCTCGCCCGGGCCATTCTCGATAACCCAGAATGGGTGCGCAATAAAACCGTCATCGATTTTGGCGCAGGTTCCGGCGTGGTTGCCATTGCCTGCGCCATGGTCGGTGCTGAACGGGTTATCGCCTGCGACATTGACCCGGATGCCCTGGAATCCTGCGCGATCAACGCAAAACTCAATCAGGTGACAATTGAACTGCATGACGATATTTTCACGCTGGAGGAAGATGCTGACCTGCTGATCGCTGCCGATGTACTTTATGATCGCGCAAATCTGGCATTTCTTGATGTCTTCAGAGAAAAGGCACCCTCCGTGCTAGTTGCCGATTCCCGGATCAGAAACTTCGACTTTCCACCCTACCGATCTGTTTCGGCCTTCGACTCTTTTACCGTTCCTGATCTGGATGAATTAGACGAATTCCGCCGCGTCACACTCTATCGTGCATAAGTGAAACTCTGAGATCCGGATCAGAAGGCGACGAGTACTCGAAGCCCGGACACAATTCCAGTAAACTTGCCGCTTTTTGAGACCAGAGTCCCTCCGGATGCTTGATAAGAACGCACTTACGCAGCTGAAACAACTGAAGCAGGAAATCCACGATAACACCCCTCGCTATAAAGGCCTGGTGCGTGGAAGCCACGGTCGGTTCGGCTTTGTCGGCACCGATGAAGGGAAGAGCTATTTCCTTTCCCCCGACGAAATGGAAAAAGTCTTACCGGGCGATACCATCGACTTCCGGGTCGAACCGGCTGGCGATGATAAAGAGCAGGCGATCATTGAAAAGCTGCTCGAGTCCGAACTGAAGACCTTTTGTGGCCGCTATATTGTCCGCGGCAAAGGTCACTTTATTGACCCGGACCACGACAAACTGAACCGCTGGATCTTCGTTCCCCCACAGGATCGCCTGAACGCTGAAGACGGTGACTTCGTTTCAGCGACACTGACCCGCCATCCCTTCCCTAAGGGAAAAGCCCAGGCACGCATAGATAGGATCATAGGGAAAGAGACAACGCCTAATATCGAACGTCTCTTTATGCAGGCTCGCTTTGGTCTCGATAACGAATTCAGTGAAGAAGTAGTGAAGGCCGTCAATGAGATTGATGCCAGCCAGATTGAAACTCAGGCCGCTGAACGCACCGATCTTACTCATCTGCCTTTCGTCACGATCGATTCTGCAGGCACTCGCGATATCGATGATGCTCTGTTTGCAGAAGCTCACAGCGATGGCTGGACATTATGGGTGGCTATTGCCGATCCTGATGCATTGATTCAGGCAGGTTCGGCTCTGGAAGACGCAGCAGCGAAACGTGCGACATCAGCATATTTTGCTGACAGCGTCGTACCTATGCTGCCAACTGAGCTGTCTGAAAACTTCAGCTCACTGCAGGCCGGAGAAAAACGTCTGGCGATGGTTGCAGAGCTTCGCCTCGATGCTGACGCGGGTGTAAAAGAAACCAAGCTGCATAGCGCGATCATCGAGAGCAAGGCCAAACTTACCTACTCTCAGGTTGCTCAACTGATCGACAGCGGCTGTGATGACATTCCAGCCGAACTGCACGGTCCCGTACTGCACCTCGCAGATTGCGCCCGCGCACTGAACCAGTGGCGCCAGGCTAATTGTCTGGTGATGGAAGACCGCCCTGACTACAAGCTTGTGCTCAACGAGCAAGGTAAAGTCGATGAGATTGTACGCATCGAGCGCAATGCTGCGCACAAGCTGGTCGAAGAGTGCATGCTGGTCTGTAACCGTAGCGTTGCCGAGTGGCTCCGTAGCCAGAACGCCGGTATGTTTATTCAGCAGAGCGGTATCCGTACCGAGCGCCTCGGCGAAGCCGCTGCTTTGTTAAAAGAACAACTGGGCCTCGAGCAAAAGCCAGACCTCACAACACTCGAAAGCTACGTTAAGTTACTGCAGCAAGCCACCACAGCAGAAACTGACCTGCCTCTGCGTACAATTCTGAGTCGCCAGATGGACCGCAGCGTATTTGGCCGCGAAGGCTCCCCTCACATGGGGCTCGGCTTCAGCTGCTACACCACCTTCACTTCACCGCTGCGCAAGTACAATGACCTGCTGATTCACCGCACTGTCCGTGCACTTCTGAATAACGAAACGCCGCCTGCGTTTACTGACGAACAGCTCAGTAACATCCAGGACCGTCAGAATCGCGCACGTATGGCCTCTAACCTGTCGGAGCAGTGGCTGAAACTTGAATGGTTGAACCGTCAGGAAGAAGGCACACTCTACGATGCGACCATTGTTCATATGAACAGCAGCTCGATTACAGTACGCCTGAATAGCTCTGGCATCGACGGTGTCATCGACCGCCGCAAAACCAAAGGTGGCTGGAAATTCGACAGCAAAACCATTGTTCACAGCAACGACAAAGCGCGCTTTGTTCTTGGCCAGGCAATGAAAGTCGAAGTGCAGGAAATTGATATGAGCAAACGTGCACTGCGTTTACGGATAGCATAAGGCGATAAATACAGCGCCTCTCAATAAAGCGCCAATAAAACAAGGGCACCTTGAATAAGGTGCCCTTTTTTTATTTAACGACGGTGCTCAGTCAATTTTCCAGGTGCGGACAATCTGAATACCGTGCTCGTCAATCCACTGATCAAGCTGACGAGGGTTACGCTTAATCTTTTCGACTTTTTCCTGAGTCGCTGGATTGCGATATGTACCTACAGCCAGTTTAGGCTTAGGCAGTGAAGACGCTTTCTTGTCGCCTTTCTTCGCTTCGCGATTCAGCGTCTTCTCGAAGTGACGCTTCAGGTTGTTATAAATAGACGATGGCGATTCGCTTTTTGCCATACCCACCAACCAGGCTTCAATCTGCTCAGAGCGGGAAACATACAGCTCGTCTTCAGTCAGAGCGTTCTGGTTGCACAAACGCTTGATCGCTACATCAAACTCTTTCAGTCCTTCGATCTTTTTTTCCTGATCTTTCTTCAACTGCTCCAGTTCAGCAATCTGCTGTTGGTGCTGACGAATTTTTTTATCAATGTCCTGATCAAATACAGACACGCGGTAACCTCTGATTAAAAGATATTATAGGGGTGCTCTATCGTTTGCAGACATATTGGATATATATGCCCGCTGATATATAGGGTGCGCCATATTACCGAATAAATGGTTTAAGGCAAATATATTAAAATATTCGCGAAGTAGTATTTCTATATTCCGCTCTGTAAAGTCTTGTCTGCTTTGAGGACATCAGGCTCCGGCTTGCTTACACTAATGATAAGAATTATCATTAAGCACCACTTCCCGAGATCAGAATTCATGACCCGTACCACACTGGATCAGGCAAGCGTCGGCGCCAAAGCCACGATCACAGGTTTCTCGGCCGTTGAAACCAACTTTCGGCGAAAACTCCTCGCGCTGGGTGTCATGCCCGGCGCTGAAGTTCAGGTTATGCGCCTGGCGCCACTCGGCGATCCTATTCAGATTCAGTTACGTGGTGCATCTGTCAGCCTGCGAAAACAAGAAGCAGCCATCATTGAGGTAGATCTACTTTGACTCAACGCGCGACCATCGGTGTCATCGGTAACCCGAACTGCGGTAAGACCACTCTTTTTAACGCGCTGACAGGCTCACGTCAGAAAGTGGGTAACTGGCCCGGCGTAACCGTCGACCGAAAAGAAGGTGTACTCACCCTTCGCAACGGCCAGCATACGCTTGTCGACCTGCCCGGCACTTACGCTCTCGACAGTCATGATGAAGAGCTTTCGACGGACGAAAAAATCGCCCGGGAATTTGCTCTGAGCGGCGAAGCTGACCTGATTATCAATATTCTTGATGCCACTAACCTGCACCGCAATCTGTTTCTGACGTCACAATTGCTCGACATGGGCGTGCCTGTGGTTTGCGCAGTCAACATGATCGACGTTGCCGAGCGCGAAGGTATTCACGTCGACTGTCAGGTCCTGTCGCAACGCTTAGGTGTCCCTGTTGTGCCAATCGTTGCCTCAGACAATGTCGGGGTTCCGGAGCTCTGCCGCACCATCGCCCATAAGCTTGAACATCCGACGGTCGCAACTCCGATGGTACGACCGGATAAAGATCTGGATGTCGCCATTGATGAACTTCAGGCGCAATTGCAAGGGCACGTGACGAACCCATTCTGGACTGCTCTTCGAGCGCTTGAGTGTGATGTCTATTCATTACAGCCTCTCGACAGCGAGATCCGCCAAAAAACGGCACAGCTGGCTTCCGAACTCAGAGCTAAGCTCGAAGAAGCTCACGCACAGCCTATCGACGTGCTGATTGCCAACTGCCGTTACAGAAGCATTGAAGTACTTCTCAGAGATGCCCTCACGATCCGTAGCCAGGGTAGATCAATCACTGAAAAAATTGATGCCTGGGTTCTCAACCGCTGGCTTGGCATCCCCTTCTTCTTCTTCATGATGTATCTGATGTTCCTGTTAGCTATTAATGTGGGCGGAGCTTTTATCGACTTTTTTGATATCGCCTTTGCGACTGTGTTCGTTGATGGTACTCACGAAATCATGGACAGCATCGGCGCGCCGCAGTGGTTATCGACCCTGATCGCCGACGGCCTCGGCGGTGGTGTCCAGCTAGTAGCTACCTTTATCCCCGTGATTGCCGGGCTCTATCTCTTCCTTTCTGTCATCGAAGACTCCGGTTACATGGCGCGCGCCGCTTTTGTTATGGACCGGCTGATGCGCAGCGTAGGCCTGCCCGGAAAATCCTTTGTCCCTCTGATCGTGGGTTTCGGCTGCAACGTACCGGCGGTGATGGCTGCGCGCACTATGGATACCGAGAAAGACCGCCTGCTGACGATTGCGATGGCACCCTTTATGTCATGTGGTGCCCGCCTGAGTGTTTACGCTCTCTTCGCTGCGGCCTTCTTCAGCGAAAATGGAGCCTTGATGGTCTTCGGCCTCTACATTCTGGGGATTGTGATGGCAATGCTGACCGGCGTTGCACTGAAAAATACCCTCTTTAAACCCGAGCTGACGCCGTTTGTTATGGAACTCCCGGCGTACCATATTCCAACGGTGAAAGGCGTTCTGCTGAAAACCTGGGAGCGTCTGCGCTCATTTACTCTGCGCGCGGGTAAAACGATCGTCACTGTGGTTGTCATCCTCAGCTTCCTGAATTCTTTCGGTACTGACGGTAGCTTCGGTAATGAAGACAGTGACAAATCAATACTGTCCAGCATCGCCCGCACAGTCACACCAGCCTTTACCCCGCTCGGTGTACAGGAAGATAACTGGCCTGCAACCGTCGGTATTATCACAGGCATTTTCGCCAAAGAAGCCGTCGTCGGTACACTGGATGCGCTTTATTCGCCTGCTGAAGCAGAGGCTACAGAATACGACCTTTGGGGCGGTCTGGCGGAAGCGACAATGACCATTCCTGATAATCTTGCCGGCCTTGCTGACGCGCTGCTCGACCCTCTGGGCCTTTCTCTTATCGGCGCAGATCAGGGTGAAGAGCAAGGCGTTCAGGATGCGACCTTCAATACCATGGAAGTGCTGTTTGTTAGCCAGTGGGCCGCCTTTTCATATCTGGTGTTCGTACTACTGTATACGCCATGCGTAGCCACCCTCGGGGCGATGGCACGTGAATCAGGCATGCGTTGGATGCTGTTTGTGACTGGCTGGAGCACCGGCCTGGCATATACAACGGCCGTCATCGTTTACCAACTGGGACAGCTTGGCAGTACGCCAGCAACTGCGGTAAGCTGGATTGCCGGATGCGTAGCTTTCATTGCCCTCTGCTTGTGGCGGATGCGAGCCTACGGTAAGGCACGGGATGCTCGGATGATCCCGCTTACTCAGGTCGATTAAACAAAAACGCCGGATTATTAATCCGGCGTTTTTGTTTGTATCCACAAATTTTCTGACTACAGCTTCACTCCGGGCGCGGTCGAACCATTCGCTCACCAAGGGCAGCGTAATCAGCCCCGCCCAACCGCGCCAGAGGATTCAGCAACTCAGAATCCAGTTTGAGACGCCCATCGACGTCGGCAGCCACACCTTCATCAATAAACATTCTCTCAATCTCAAGAAAGACGACATGCTGAGGCCCGGCGCCAAGATCAACTTGCTGCTGGTAGCGACAGAGAAAAGCAACAGGAGCCGCGGCCACCCGTGGAAGCGGCCAGTTTTCCTGCGGCTCGACAGGGATATCAAAACTGCTGGTTTCGCTGACACCGGCAGCCAGTGTCGCTGAACTCATATTTAACGAATCCACCTGGCTGGCATCGGCGATATTGACGACGCACCAACCCGAGCGTTTGAGATTACGGTAACTGTCTTTCTCAGTCCCTGCGGACTTCTGACCAATGGAGACGACAAGAGTCGGTGGCGCCGAGCATACAGGCGCGAAAAAAGAATACGGAGCGAGATTCAGACCGCCGTCTTCCTCGGCAGTCAATATCCAGGCAATCGGACGTGGGATCACTGACTGCACCAGTAAATGGTAACGCTCTACCGGGGTTTTATCGCTGAACTGAATATCCAAAATAGCTCCTTAGGAACACCGAAAGTTTAACTGAATTCTCTGCCACCGCGTTCAGGTTAACTGCTGCATAGCGCTCTTGCACCTGTACTCAATTACCGATATAACCGCCCACCTGATACCGGAGACCCTTCTATGCTTACTGCCGAACGCACCTTCCCATTTCTGGCTGTTATCGTAAGTCTTCTGGCCTGGCAGAGCCCTGAGCCTCTGCTCGGACTGACAGGCGCCATTGTACCGCTTCTGACCATCATTATGTTTTCTATGGGGCTGACGTTGCGCTTCAGCGACTTCAGACGTATCTGGCAAAAGCCTCAGCCTGTCGCCCTCGGGATCATTCTACAGTTTGGACTAATGCCTCTCATCGCCTGGGGACTCGCACTTCTCTTTGCATTGCCCGCGGAAGTCGCTGTTGGGCTTATCATCGTTGGCGCATGCGCCGGTGGCACAGCATCCAATGTTATGACGTTTCTCGCCAAGGGCGATGTCGCACTTTCTGTCACCATGACCACGGCATCCACCCTATGGGGCGTATTCCTGACCCCGTTTCTGATTGCATTTTACGGGCGTGGCTATACAGAAGAGCTTACTCACAGCGGTATCATTGATATCGACACCGTCGGCATGTTGCTGATGATCGCTAAGATCGTTGTTCTCCCCGTGGGCGCCGGTGTTCTGGTTAATCGCTGGCTACCTGCCATTCAGAAAAGCGTCAGCCAATATCTGCCGGCACTCGCGACCGGAGCCATTCTGTTGATCATTGCAGTGATCGTTGCCAGCAATGCTGATGAACTGGCGGTAATAAGTCACTCGCTGATTCTGGCCGTTGTTCTTCACAACCTGATTGGTTTACTCGCGGGTTATGGCATCGCGCGCTGGAACGGTAACACCGAAGTCGAAGCGCGGACCATTGCACTGGAAGTAGGGATGCAAAACTCAGGGCTCGGCGTCGCATTGGCCAACAGCTTCTTCAGCCCTCTGACTGCCCTACCCGGCGCTCTGTTCAGCGTCTGGCAGAATATCGCTGGTGCTGTTCTGGCAGCCTTCTGGAAATGGCGGACTGAACGTCAGATCCAACGCGCTTTGAGCAAAGACGACAATTAATACAAAAGTTATACAAAGAGGCCTCTTTACCACGGGATATTTCCTCAGTAACCGCTTGGTATGCACGGAATCTTGGGATACTATGACCGCGTCTCTCGTTTTTGGGAGGCCGATTGACGAGTGCAGCATATGAATTTATGAAGCATCTTGGTCGATAAGGGCATTATAGAAAGACCTTCCGGAAGCCCCGGCCAGTGATTGACTAATGCCGTAACATAGCAAGTCCGCTGATGTAATCAGCACAATATCTCAGGAAAAAAGTATGGCAAATTTAGTTCAAGGCACAGTCAAATGGTTCAATGACGAGAAAGGCTTCGGCTTTATCGCTCAGGATTCCGGAAAAGACGTTTTCGTTCACTACAGTGCAATCAACGGCAATGGCCGTCGTTCACTGGAAGAAGGCCAGGCCGTAACCATGGAAGTGGTTCAGGGTCAGAAAGGTCCTCAGGCAGAAAACGTAACTCCTGCCGAATAATTGCTGTGGCCCGGTCTGATTCCGGGCCCGCATTTTCCTCCCCAGAGCTTCCCGCTCGACACCAGCCCAAATGCTGGTACTCTGTGACAAAACAAAGACAAGTCTGTTTATGTTAGATCAGGGTGAACTCTTCACAATTCCTAACCCGTGTCGGGGTGTCTGCACTGCCAATAACAAGGGTTATTGCAAAGGCTGCCTGCGTTCCCGCAAAGAACGTTTCCACTGGAATGAATTCACTCCGTTTCAACAGCAACTTATTATTAATCTTTGTGAGAAACGTCGCCTGAAAATATTGGCGGGCCCCGGCGAAGAAGTTACCGAAGAAGAAACAGATATTTCCCAGCTCGACCTGTTTCTGGCAGATACTCTGTCTGAGAAGATCGCGCAGGAGAATGCCCAGAAAGTACAGAAAGCCGCTGAAGTTATCGCCAACGAAATCGAAGACCAGACGGCAGAATCGAAGGCGCCATTGGCAGAACCACCTCCACAGCCTGACCCGGTTCCCCCACGCGCCAGCAAAGACGATCAGTTCGACCTGTTCTGATACTTTTTCATCCAGCCAAGTCCTGCGGAAGTAGCACCTTCCGGTCTGTATTCAGCACCATACCAGCCCTGATAACCAGATTGCTCCGCTGCGGCAAACAGCCGCTCAAAGTTCAGTTCACCAGACCCTGGCTCGTGCCGGCCTGGTACATTCGCAAACTGGATATGACCCAACTGAGCGCCATAGGTCGTCAGCAGAGATTCCACCGGCTCCCCCATTCTCGCCATGTGGTAGATATCAAACTGCATTCTGATATCCGCGTCACTACTTTCGGTAAAGCGTCTCATGTCATCAAAAGAAGAGATAAGAAAGTCCGGCATATCAAAAGTATTGATCGCCTCAAGAGTCACCTGAACTCCCAATGGCGCCAGCTGTGTTACCGCCTTTTGGACGTTGATGCGCAATACCTCTAAAGCAGTCACCCTGTCCTCGTCTGCTGCCCGCCCCGCCAGCACATTAACGCAACGAGGGCGCAACACCCGCACATATTCAAGACACTCGGCCAATGCCGCTTCGAAATCAGCTTCACGACCAGCAACACAAGCCAGGCCTTTTCCGCCTGACATAAGGTCACCGGCGGGAATATTAATCAGTACGCACTCAAGGCCTGTGTCATCGAGCGCTATGCGGAGTTCATCCGCTGGCGTGTCGTAAGGAAACTGGATTTCTACCGCCGTAAAGCCATCCTCAGCCGCAGCGGAAAAGCGCTCCAGCATAGGTAGCTCTGTGTAGAGCAGTGAAAGGTTCGCCGTCAGCTTCATGCCTCTTCGTCCTTGCTGCTGTACATTTCGATCAGGGTACAAGGGTCGCGTTCGGCACTGCCCTGGGTGGCATGCAGTCGCATCAGTTCTGCTGCCTGACCTGCCATTGGTACGGCACTGGCGGAATCTTTCGCTAACGCGTTTGCCATATCCAGGTCTTTCAGCAGAGTTTTTACATGCCATTTCACTGGATCAAAATCACGCTCTGCCATCCGTGGGCCGGTCAACTGAAGAGGGATAGAGTCAGCGAAGCCGCCCTTCAATGCTTCGGGTATCTGCTTCGCATCAACGCCGGATTTTTCAGCCAGTGCCATAACTTCGGCCATAACCAGCACATTACAGCTGACGATCATCTGGTTGCAGATTTTAGTGACTTGCCCGGACCCCGTTGGTCCCATGTGCGTGACGCGCTGTGACAAAGGCTCGAGTATAGGACGCATACTATCGATCAAC
>NZ_DDKU01000159.1:0-18421 GCF_002339775.1 Thalassolituus sp. UBA2590 | reverse complement strand
GCATACTATCGATCAACGCGGCGTCACCGCCTGCCATAATCGCCAGTGTGCCCTGCTCGGCACCCGCAACGCCGCCGGAGACAGGTGCGTCAATCCAGCGTATTCCTGTCTTTATTTTCAGGGCTTCTGCCATTTCTCGTGTTGCCTGCGGATCAATGCTGGAGAAATCAATCAAGACCTGACTATCACGACCTTGCTCTGTTATTCCACCGGGCCCTTCGACAATGGCGCGCACCGCACTTGTGTCTGTTACACAAGTCATCAGGATGTCGGAGTCTGAAATCAGCTCATGTAAGTGTTCACATACCCGTACGCCATGCTCTTTCAGTGGCTTGGACTTATCCGGACTGCGATTCCAGACAGAAACACTGAAGCCCGCCCGATGTAGCCGGAGGCTCATAGGCACTCCCATCAGGCCCATACCGATAAATCCAATACGTTTTGACTGCATGTCGACTCTCCAGATCCGGTGCGTATTTGAGGCCCCGAAGTTTACCATTAACGAAAGTTAACGGTTGAATCACAAGCAGATTTTGGAGCCTCGCCTATGCTTATCAGCAGTTACTCGAGAGGAAGTATAACTATGAACATGGCCTCAATTTTCGCTGAACCTAAGCAGCTCCCACATATCCCCCGCGTCGTTCAGGAACTGATGGAAAGCTTCAGAGGAGACGAGCACTCCCTGAACATCGATGACATCAGCGGCAAAGTAGCTAAAGACCAGTCGCTGACTGCCAAAGTCCTTCGTCTTGCAAACTCCGCACATTTCGGTGTACCACGTACCGTTGCTACGCCACAGGATGCAGTCATGCTTCTGGGCTTCGGCACACTGCGCACTATGGTGCTGGCATCCGGGGTAACCAGCGCGTTCTCTAAAATCGAAGGGTTCGACCAGAATGTATTCTGGAAAGACGCTTTCAGCATCGCTGAAATATCTAAGTGGATTGCAGGATTTACTCCCGAGGCAGACAAAGACACCGCCTTCACCTGCGGCATGATGCATTCGGTCGGTAACCTGCTTATCCGCATGTTTTACCCTAAAGAGGCCGCCAGTATCGACCAGGCAGAAGCCATGAGCTCGTCAAAGCGCCATACACTGGAACATGGTCATTTTGGTTACAACTCCGCGGATGTAGGTGCTGAACTGGCCAAGCGTTGGAAATTCCCGGAAATCATTCAGAACGCTATTGCCCAGCAGTACTTGCCTGAGAACTCTGAAGAATACAGTAAAGAAGCGGGCATCATTTATATCGCCAGGTACCTGAAAAGAGCCCACGACCAGAACTTATCGGAAGATGAGATCGTTGCCGGCTTCCCTCTTCAGGTGGCAGACAAAATCGGTATGAATGTGAACAAAGCCTACAGCGACCTGGCGTCACTGGGCGAGCTTCACTCCGGGCTGGACAGTCTTATCGAAGACTGATTCATCAGCAAACCACTCACGGCTGCGTCTCACGCGCTCTTCCGGTGGAAGACGCGTATCCGCAGCCGTCAGTTTATCCAGACGCCGTAAACGCGGTAACAGACCCGCATTATTTGCTAACTGAATGGCCAACCCTGGCCGTGCATTCAGCTCCAGTAACAACGGACCATGATCGCGGTCTACAACGATATCAATCCCCAGATAACCAAGCCCGGTTACGTCATAACAGCGGGAAGCCATCACCAGCAAAGCCTCCCAGTCAGGGATGGCCAATTCTCCCAGATGCTTACCCGTGTCCGGATGATTCTCTAGCAGCTGACCGTGCTGAACCGCTGCCAGGGCTTCACCGGTAGCGATATCAATACCAACACCTACAGCGCCCTGATGCAGGTTCGCCTTGCCATCCGACGCATGAGTCGACAGTCTGACCATGGCCATGACCGGATATCCTCGGCAAACGATAACCCGTATATCGGGGACACCTTCAACGGTGTAGTCATCAAAATGGTGTGCCTGATGGATCAGGGACTCGATCAGTGCCACATCCGCTGCACCGCCAAGACTGTACAAGCCCGACAGGATATTAGAAACGTGGCGTTTCAGGTCGTCGACAGTCAGCCTGCCGCCACTTGCTTTAACCCACTCATCACCATCTTTGTGCGTAACGATCAGGATGCCTTTGCCACCACTGCCCTTCGACGGCTTGATCGCGAATCCCTGATGCCCTTCAACCAGACTGGCAATTTTTTTCACCTGAGACTGCTGATCGACCACCCCAATAAGAGCAGCCATGGGAATATTCGCCGAACTCAGTGTGGTACGGGTCAGCCGTTTGTTATCCACCAGTGGGAACAGGCTACGTGGGTTATAACGACCAATATAGCGTCGGTTGCGCTCGTTCATCCCCAGCATACCAAAGCGGGACAGTGCCCACGGGGCAATAACTGACGGTAAAAACTTCAACGCTTGAGTACCGCAAAGCGATGCAGCTCAAACAGCCGGTAACCGGTGTATGAACCCAGAAGAAGTATCAGTGCCAGTACGATGAACTGGACACCCATGAAATTAAACGTGAGGTGCTGAATCAATGGGTGCTGCATCGCCCCGTAGGCCAGCACGGCAGTGATCAGGCTACCACCGCCCTGAATCATCACCTCGCGACCACCCTCTTCCTCCCAAAGGATCGACATACGTTCAATCGTCCAGGCCAGAATCACCATAGGGAAAAACATTACCTTCAGTCCTTCAGTCAGCCCCAGTTTGTATGACAGCACACTGAAGAGACTGATGATCGCGATGACCGATATGATCACCGCGGATATTCGCGCCACCAGTAGCAGGTTCAGGCGGGACAGATATCCCCGCACCACCAGCCCTGCGGCAACAACAAGAATAAATCCGACGATGCCGGTGCCGAGCGAAGTCTGCATAAAGGCAATAGCAATCAAAACAGGCATAAAAGTTCCGGAGGTCCGGATGCCCACAAGAATTCTTAGTAAGCACACTACAAGAGCGCCCACCGGTAACAGAAGGATGGTTTTGAACATCGCCTGCTCAGCCACCGGCAGGCTATGTATCGAGAAGTTGAGCAGAGAAGACTGCAGCGGCAGGCTGTCGTTCAGCGCTGAGTAGGTTGACTCTTCACGACGCAGCATCGAGAAACGAATTCGCGAATTTTCACCACCAATCACATCAAGCACAGGCGCGCCGCGCTGCTCCCATAGCAACAGCGGCTTTTCTTCGTCATCCGCCAGAGGCCGTTCGTCTTTGATCTCGTAGAGGCGGAATACTTTACTGCTGTCACCGTCCCAGACGCGCAATAACGGCGTCAGCATCTGGCGACGACGGCGGTCTTCCAGCTCCAGACCATAGACGACACTGGCGTGCACAGACGAGTTATTCAGTACTTCTGCCAGAAGATTCGGCAAGCGACCGTTGTATGCACGCTTCAGCAACTGAATATGTTGCGGTGACTCTTCTTCCGTCAGACGCTTAATCAGCTCGCGGGCGAAGCTGAAGTTATCCGACGATGCGTCCCAGGCGTCTTTAGAGAGACGGTAAATAGCGCTGCGGTAAGGCTCCTGCCAGTCAGGTTCCATCAATACAGGCGGTGTAATAATTTCAGACTGAGCCATGTCCGACTCAAGCACATCCACCTGAAAGTAGAGCTGCTGAATTCCATTGGCGCGACGTATGGTCCACTCTGCGCGGGGGTCGGGGCCGTCTACGAAGTTAAGGCCATACCCCGGCGAAGCACCAGATTGTCGCAGCAAGGTAAAGCCCGGCTGATCAGCGGGCCGCGCCATCGACACCTTCACAGGCTGATCCCCGGCTTCAAACTCGACCAGTGCTTCAACCGACCAGACCGTCTGCGTTTCACCGTGAATTAAAGGAACTTCGTACACCCAATGACGCTGCAGAATCAAAGAGACCCCAGCCAGAAGCAATAATACGATCAGTGTATAAAAGCTCAGAGTAGAGGCGGGTTTCATAAATTAGCGACCTGAGTGTTTCAGCGTTTTTTAGAACGGGGATGAATAAATTCCTGACCGACATCGACCACGGCAACGTCTTTCAGGAAGGAGCGCCCCAGCAGCACCGGATAAGACATCCGTGAACGGTCAGCAAGCGTGAATTCAGTCGGCTGGTGCAGGTTGTCACCCAGTTTCACATCAAAGACGACCACAGGGCGACGATCGACGTCATCAAAGGATGCCTGACGAATAAGAACGTTTCGCTCTAACGGAACTTCAAGGTGAATGTCGTTATCGGCATTGCCCGTATCCAGATCGAATGAGACCCAGCGCTTACCATCGCGCTCGAAACGCACGATATTGCGGGCACTGATAGAGGAAGTCTCCGCCCCGGTATCAACCCGAGCCGACAAGTAGCGCCCGGGAGGCGACAGAAAGACCCACTCCGTCGCACCCACAACAACTTTACTGTCTGCGACGGTCGTCGCCTTAGTTAATGCCGGTTGGCACTGCGGGGCAGGTGCTGGACGCGGTACCTGAGAAACCGGACGCTGAGCCAGGCGATCGATCGAGTGTGCAAGGGTCTCTAGGCGCTGCTGCTGCTCCTTTAGCGATTGCTGCATGTCATCAAAATCTGAATCACTACTCTGCGCGGGTTGGCAGTATTGCTCTAACAACACCTCAACGCCATCAAGGGTAACATTACGGTGCTCAGCACTGGGCCAGTGAGCGCACCCGGTTAAAGAGGTTAAGAAAACAACAATGACTACCGCATAAAAGCGCATACGTATTCCCGGTAAAACAGAAGCCAGCATTTAATCACAGAATTTATTCACGACGGAATGATCGGAATCACTCACCAAACACCCGTTTCCGTTCACCGAACACCCGTTTCCGTTCATCGAACACCTGTTTCAAAGGTGCCATCAGAGTGGAAGCGCGCTACCTGCATTCGGCGGCGGCCAAGCAGCAGAGGTTCGTCGTCGTAGAACAGAAAGTTCTTCCAGCATTGCCTGAACGTGCCCCAGGTCGTCTGGATGACATTGTGGCAGTCGTAGCAGAAAAAGACCGTGGTGTTATTTTCCCAGTCACCGAAATCGAGTTCTTCTGGAAGCGAGTTATCATCAGACTCCCAACGAGGCTGCCACTCGGCTTTCTCATGCCAGATTCCATTCCGGTTCGGCCAGTCATCATTCATGAAGTGCGCCGCATGCGTCGCCTCTTTGCTGATCTGCTGACGCCAGAATGCCAGTGCTGACGACTCACTTAGAGGGCGGATATCATCCAGTAGTTCCTGTGGCACAGGCAACTCCCGGTGACGAAAAATCCAGCTCTGTGGGTACTCACTGAGTAACTGATATTCCATAAGCCTTCCTGTGTAATTCGTAGACAACTGACACAAAAACGCCGCCGCTGGCCGATACCCAAACGACGGCGCTCAATACGGATATTTCTGATCAGTCGCGGAACGTGTTGTCGGCGATGAACTGCTGTACCGTTTCAAGATCTGCTGGCAATACTGACAAACGCTCTTCACGCTCCATCAGATCCGTCAGGTGATGTGGCAGCGCTGGCATCTCGTATCCTGCACGGCCTACGGCATCCTCGAACTTCACCGGATGCGCAGTACCGAGCGTGATCATCGGGATATTCGGGTTACGGCGACACTCACGCGCAGCCTTAACACCAATCGCGGTGTGCGGATCAAGCAGATAGCCTGTCTCGTTAAAGACCAGCTGCATTGTTTCAACCGTGGTCTTTTCATCGACCGCAAGACTGTCAAACAGTTCACGAGCCTTCGCCAATTTATCTTCGTCGAGAGAGACAACATCATCACGGGCATTCATTTTCGCCATCAGGCCAGCAAGCTTGGCACCGTCACGGTCGTACAGGTCGAACAACAGACGTTCAAAGTTACTGGACACCGCGATATCCATAGAAGGTGTGATCGTATGCTTCAGAGGACGAACTTCGTATTGGTTCTTGCTCATCAGGCGGTGCAGTACATCATTGTTATTTGTAGCAATGATCAGCTGCTCGATCGGCAGACCCATCTTACGCGCCATGTAACCCGCGAAAATATCACCGAAGTTACCGGTCGGCACAGAGTACGCCATCGGACGCAGAGGACCGCCCAGATTGAGGCTTGAATAGAAGTAGTAAACGATCTGGGCCATGATGCGTGCCCAGTTAATGCTGTTGACCGCAACCAGTTTGCGCTCACCACGAAGGAAGCTCTGATCGCCAAAACTGGCTTTGACCATGTCCTGAGCCTGATCGAAGTTACCTTCGATGGCGATGTTGTAAATGTTGTCACCTTCAACGGTCGTCATCTGGCGACGCTGAACTTCTGATACCTTGCCATATGGGTGAAGGATAAAGATATCGACATTGTCGCAGGCTTTGGTGCCTTCGATGGCCGCTGAACCGGTATCACCCGACGTCGCACCCATAATCACGACTTTCTCCTGACGACGCGTTACCACGTAATCAAGCAAGCGCCCAAGCAACTGCAGTGCGAAATCCTTAAACGCCAGCGTCGGACCGTGAAACAGCTCAAGAACGTACTCGTTATGATCCAGCTGCTGCAGCGGAGCAATCGCCTTGTGACCGAAGTTAGTGTTGTTGTATACGTCTTCAAGCATGCCTTTCAGGGCGTCTGAATCAACACAACCTTCAACAAACGGATAGACAATCTTATGCGCCAGCTCGGTGTATGGCAGGTCACGCCATGATTCGATCTCTTCAAGCGTGTAGTGCGGTGCTTCCTTTGGTACGTAAAGGCCGCCATCAGACGCCAGCCCTGTCAGCAGGACATCCTCAAAAGTAAGTTCCGGCGCATTACCGCGCGTGGAGATATATTTCATCATGGTTGTAGAACCTAAACTGGTGCTCAGAAAATTGCGCGTAGTTTACATGCTTTGACGGCGTTACGCACCCGCGCGGCGGTCACGACAGCCGCTCTAACAGTTCGGGCCGGTAGTCGTCATGGGTAACCCCCGGCGCCTCGTTTTCAATGCGGGATTTCAACTCATCCAACTGTTTAACAAGCTCAGACATCGTCAGAGTGTTGTCATCAAGGTCGTACACCTGACGCGAGCCCTCAAGGCTATACAACTTGATGATCAGCGCGTCGCGACTGCCCGCTTCCAGCGCCTGATCCAGTGATTTCGTCTTACGGTAAATCCGGTTCAGCTCCTGCTTAAGCTTCCAGACATAATTAACCTCATCGAAATACGGCGTATCGCGAAGCCTGAACAACACGAAAGTAACGATGGCTACGCCGGTCGCCACCCCCGCAGCATTGAGCGCCAGACTGGATTCTCCGCCGGCAAAAAGATAACGGTATAATTCTGCGAACCCCAGACTCGTTGCGAACAAGCCTGCGATCATTGCCCACTGGATGCGTGAACGACGCTCCTGATAACGTGCTTTATCGATTTTTTTCAGTTTCATATTTTCTCAGTTTCACACTTGTCCGGTTAACTCTCTGTTTAACGCCGGCATCGTAACCGTCCCGAACGCATTCGCAACAGTGTTTTTCAGATCACCTCACTCTTATATGGCACAAATAGCTCGATACCGGGCGGGAATGCAGTGTTAGAGTCCAATGTCAGAGTGCCATCACTCACTACCGATAACAGCAAAAAACGGAGCCCTCATGAGTACCACAGATGCACTGTTTCAACCGATAACGCTTGGCAAGCTCGAACTCAGCAACCGTATCGTCATGGCGCCCATGACCCGCACCTACTCGCCGGGAAACGTGCCTAACGACCTGAACGTCGCCTATTACGAACGACGTGCAGCGAACGGAGTCGGTCTCATCATTACCGAGGGCACCTGTGTCGGACATAAAGGCGCAAACGGTTATGCCCGCGTTCCATTTATCTACGGTGAAGAAGCCTTAGCCGGCTGGAAGAAAGTGGTAGACGCTGTGCACGCTAAAGGCGGCAAAATCGCTCCTCAGCTATGGCACGTAGGTGCTGTCCGCAAAGAAGGTACAGAGCCTGATCCATCCGTGCCCGGCTACAGCCCATCGGGCCTTTTCAAGCCCGGCCGCGAAACCGGCGTAGCAATGACTAAAGACGATATCAACGACGTCATCGAAGCCTTTGCTCAAGCCGCTGAGGATTCACAGCGCATTGGTTTTGATGCGGTTGAGGTTCATGGCGCTCATGGTTACCTGATCGATCAATTCTTCTGGGAAGGAACTAATCAGCGCGATGATGAGTACGGTGGTGACCAGGTCGCACGTACCCGTTTTGCCTGTGAGATCGTTCAGGCGATCCGGGATCGGGTCGGGCCTGATTTCCCGATTATTTTCCGCTTCTCTCAATGGAAGCAACAAGACTACAGCGCACGCATGTGTAATACACCAGAAGAGCTTGATGCGTTCCTGAAGCCGCTGGTAAATGCAGGCGTTGATATATTCCACTGCTCTACCCGTCGCTTCTGGGAAAAAGAGTTCGAAGGCTCTGATATGAATCTTGCTGGCTGGACCAGAAAACTGACCGGAAAACCTGCGATCACTGTCGGCAGTGTAGGTCTGAATGCCGGCTTTATTGACGAAGATAAGCGCGACATGATTGACGCGTCGGGCGTTGCCCATGGCAACATTAATGAACTGGCCGAACGCTTAGGTAATGATGAGTTCGACCTCGTCGCGGTAGGCCGTGCTCTGCTGCAAGACCCTGAATGGGTAATAAAAGTTCGTGAAGGGCGCTTTGACGAGCTGACGGATTACAGTAAGAAAGCGTTGATGGAATTAAAATAAGTCCATCGGTGCAGCATCACAGATTCGTGATGCTGCACTTCATTTACTCAGCCAACTGCCAACCGTTTTCAGTATCACGAAAACGAAATTCGGCTCGCTCCGTTACTTTCTGCCCTTTCTCGAACTTTCCATACTGCATTGATAGTGAGAGCAATCCGAAACCGTTGAAAAAACTACCTACCAGGTTATCCGGCGTCTCGTCTTGTAACGATTCACTAAAGGTTTTGTAGTCGGTCAGGAATTCCAGCTCATAGCGAACATCGGCCACATAAAACTCCTGATCCTTCCAGCCATTTAACTTTTCTACACTCACTACCCGAATCATATTGCTGACTGTCTTCTGCTGTGCAACAGACTCTTCAATCAGGGTGTCTGAAGGTGTGCCGCTACAGGCTGTGAGTACAATACACACACATAGCATCAATAGAGTTCTGAACATTGTTGTCCTCATTATTTCTGGGAGTCATTATTCCGCTAAAACAGATTTAACTATAAGTAATCGGGTGTCATCGGTTTTGGCCAGATACTCACCTTCATCAGGATAGAAAAGACTGCCGCGGAGAATCGTATGATTTCCTGCTTCCAGTTCACCTTGAAATAAGTAGCAAAGCCAGCCGTCCTGAAGTGACAGCAGTTCCTTTTCCATGAGACAAGAGATACTTAGTTCGGTATCTATACCCTGATACACAGTTGTCAGGCCACGACCAACATCGATGACAGTCTGGCTCGCCCTCTCGGAAACGCTACCTGCCGGTTGAAGCCAAAGCTGTACCATACCCACAATATCAGCATCTGGGTTGATTTCATTGTGCATAAAACCGGATTTTCCCGAGCGTTGCACCATAACCTGCCCGGCTTTAATTTCGACTAAGCCTTGAGTACTGTCTTCAGCTACGCTATCCGGTTGTACCTCTGCCGAGCCTTCATGATGAAGACGCCCGCGGGTAACGATACTGACAATATCGATGTCGCTGTGTTGATGACGCCCAGTGCTGCCACCCGGCTTAAAGTACGCGTGCGCAAGATACATTAACTGGCCCAAGCCCTCCCAGGTATCCTCACGCTTCTGATATCCGAACTGACGCGAGTCCATCACCAGAATGCGTTCTCTCACGCCCGCAAAACCGACGATATCCAGAGTGTCGTAATTTAACAGTCTCATAAGAAGTTGCTCTGCAAAAAAACGTCCAACGAATCCTGAGTGTGTGTTGTTTGGGGCCAGACCGACTGGTATTCTTGCACACCAATAGGACAGCAAAGCTGACAGGGAGCCTCAATAGTGTCAATGATCGTACATCACCGCCGTAAACTCGCCTACACTCTGGGCAGCAAAGCCGACACACGCCAGTTTATTCCATTTTCAAAGAACACCAATACCAACCGAGGCCGCAAAGTCTTTATCGACGCTGCTCTGGCGCCTTTGTTTGCTCATGCCTTTCAATCGGATGAAGCCAGCGCATTACAAATGACCTCCAAAATTGAGCAGCTGGGCGCTTTAGGTGGCAATGTCACTGCCAACCAGAATACAGGTACGCCATTCGAATATATGGAGAATATTGGCAAGCTGGCGATTTACTATCAGATTCATCAAGGGTCTAAAGACAATAAAACTCCTGCTGGGGTGTATATCACAGGTGTTCAACTGGCATCAGAGGAAGGTGCAGACAAGGCTGGTCTCTATCAAAACCTGAGAGGCGAACATAGATACGTTACTTCAAAGATTGCCGAGCATGAGCAAGGTTTCGTCAAAGCTCAAACAAGCGTAATAGAGGCGGCAGATACGCTTCAAACTCTTGTCGGGGTTGACGGCTGGGAGGTTCCAAACAGTTTTAATTTTTTCTATATTCCAGCCGCGATTGAGAATGAGATGGGGTTGTGGATGACACCTGAGTCACGAGCCATGCGCCCGGCTGTGGTTGCGAAAGAACTTGCCAGTGTATTAAGTGAAACACAGAAGCACCGTAGTAATGGTAAACCGATAAAATGGCAGATCGAGGGTGACACGGTTAAGTTACTGCAATTAGCCGTAGAGCACTTACCCAATCTACTAGATAAACACCACTTTATACTGACAAACCCCGTCGCTGACACCGCTCAGGTCGTTAATGCATTTCAGCGCCGAGGTGCCCAAATAGAGGGTAAACTCACCGATAATAAAAGGGCGTTGGCAGCGGCAAAAGTATCATCAGAAAGAAGTTCGTCTAATACCGATCTGAAGGAGGCATTGGCCAAAGCTGGATCAGGTTCAAACACGGCCCTCTCAAACTACAACTCAAGTACTGGAAGCATAAAATCCAGCTTTATTGAATACGTTAAGAATTTAACTGGGACACTGGCATGGTAAAGCTTCTTACAGGACCAGATTTCTCGGACCAGGTAATATTCACGTTCACTACTGACGTAGCCAGTATATACATCTCTGTTCCGGCTGCGAGCATAGAAAAAACCAAGTCCTGTGACACAGAAATTGGCTCACTGTCGGACCATGCAACGTACGATGTACCGTCAGAAGACTGGATGTCTTCTAAGCGTGTTATGAGAAGTTCTTTTCAATACTATCGGGAAAGTTCCGGTTTAGAACTATGCTCTACCAAAGTGATGATACAAATCATTCAGATTAGTAAAGAAGAACCGGTAAAAACCTTGCTGACTGGTGATGATGTAAAGAATCTATTAATTAAGATAAAAAATCGGCTCAAGGAGGAACTGATAGCGGAAGACTTCAACCAGGATTTCTTTGTCTTTCCAAACTCAGTTGATGAAGCTGAACAACTGAATGCTAACAATATTAATTGGTCATACATCAGGGCAGGCTATGTTGAACTTGGCCCACCAAAGCTATGTTTCGCTACTCCCCTTAATTCAAATAACCTGTTATTGATTGAAGCCAACACTGGAAGTTACAACTTCGTACTACCAGACGGTCAACAGGAAACAATGATTGAAGAAGCCGAAGCCGACCTGTTCGATTTCATCAAATCCATCCGCATCGAATTCTCGCCAGAGATTCAGGCTCATATCGACGAAGCCAGAGCCACTGAAAGCGTCTGACGATTTAGTTCAGGCACTACCCACCCTGCAGAGTAAGTACTAACCGACGACTACCACCGTAATCACGGTGCTCGCACAGGTATATTCCCTGCCAGGTCCCCAGAGCGAGCCTGCCATTCGTCACTGGAATGGTAAGAGATGGTCCAAGCAAGCTGGATTTAATATGGGCGGGCAGATCGTCAGGGCCTTCGTCATTGTGTTTGTAGTATGGCTGATTTTCAGGCACCAACCGGCTGAACACTTCTTCAAAGTCCACTCTCACTGTCGGGTCAGCGTTTTCGTTAATTGTCAGAGACGCTGAGGTGTGTTGAATAAACACATGAAGCAGACCAACGGAAACATTGGCAAGCTCATGCAACGCCTGTTCAATCTCACGGGTAATTAAATGAAAGCCGCGAGCGCGAGCTTTTAACTGGATGGTTTTCTGGGTCCACATAGGCGACACCTTGTGTCAGAAAATAAGTGATATTCAGAGCGGGATATATCTATGAAATGAAGAAGCGTCAGCGAGGCCGCAACAACATGGCGCAGAATTTTATGGAAGCGGAGCGTATTGTAATACGTGAGCATTCCCGAAAACTCTGCAACACAGTTGTTGCAACGCAGCTAGCTTCGGGCCAGCTGCTTAGCGCATCATAGGAGGCATCCCACCCGGCGGCATACCACCACCGCCCGGACCACCTGGTCCTCCCATGCCGCCCATAGCGCGCATCATTTTCTTCATGCCACCTTTGGCCGTGACCTTTTTCATCATTTTCTGCATTTGCTTGTGCTGCTTCAGAACGCGATTCACATCCTGAATCTGCGTACCAGAACCCGCTGCAATACGCTTTTTACGCGAGCCATTGATTTTGTCCGGGAAGCGGCGCTCATCAAGGGTCATAGAGAAAATGATGGATTCCATCTGCTTAAACTGGCCTTCCGCAGCGGTCGTCTGCTTGGCCATTGCACCCAGGTTACCCATACCCGGCAGCTTATCCAGCATACCCGTCAGGCCACCCATGTTTTTCATCTGCTGAATCTGATCAAGGAAGTCTTCCAGATCGAAGCCTTTGCCTGTTTTCAGTTTCTTGGCGAGCTTGTCGGCTTTCGACTTATCGATCTTACGTTCTGCTTCTTCGATCAGGGTGAGAACGTCGCCCATATCGAGAATACGTGAAGCAACACGATCAGGGTGGAAAGGCTCGAGCGCGTCGGTCTTTTCGCCCATACCCATAAACTTGATCGGTTTGCCCGTAATATGGCGCACTGACAGAGCAGCACCACCGCGCGCATCACCGTCCGCTTTGGTCAGCACGACACCGGTCAGAGGCAAGGCATCATTAAATGCTTTAGCTGTATTCGCAGCGTCCTGACCTGTCATCGCGTCGACAACAAAGAGAGTCTCTATCGGCGTAATAGCAGCGTGGAGATCCTTAATCTCACCCATCATCTGCTCATCGACCGTCAGGCGACCCGCGGTATCCACCAGCAGAACATCGTACGCACCACGGCGGGCAGCATCGATGGCGCCTTTAGCGATATCGATCGGTTTTTCATCTGCCGTCGATGGGTGAAAGCCGGCACCGACTTCATTCGCCAGAGTTTCAAGCTGTTTGATCGCCGCAGGACGATACACGTCCGCAGAAACCACCATCACTTTCTTTTTCTCGCGCTCAGCAAGATACTTCGCAAGCTTACCAACGGTCGTTGTTTTACCTGCGCCCTGCAGACCCGCCATCATCACGATGGCTGGAGGCTGTGTCGCCAGATTCAGTTTCTCGTTGGCTTCGCCCATGACACTTTGCAGTTCTTCATGGACGATTTTCAGGAATACCTGCCCAGGGTTGAGGCTCTTCAGTACATCGGTACCGACAGCACGCTCTTTGACCTGCGCGGTAAAATCTTTTACGACCGGCAGGGCCACGTCGGCTTCCAACAGCGCCATGCGCACTTCACGCATGGTGCCTTTGATATTCTCTTCGGTCAGCTTCGCCTGGCCAGTAATGCCTTTTAAGGCACTGCCCAAGCGGTCGGTAAGGCTTTCAAACATCTTGATGACTCTGTCTGACGGTAAATAAATAAGTGGGCAAGTATACCGCGTTGGCCTTCAGGTTCCCAATGCTGCGGCGCGGAGCTTTGCAAGTAGCCCGGGCTGGCATGATTGCACTTCCTTGAGGTGGCCCCTTATGCGACACTGGCGCTATTCGTGTTGGGGAAGTTTCATGACAGCATTAGCGTTGGCAGTACCGGCTGCCGGTTTTTATCTGTTTGCTGCTTTGCGCCAGCTACTTGTCATCAAGGGCAGCAAAGCACCACAGCGAGGCCTGTTGCTGGGCTTTGCATCAATTGGCGCACTTCTGCACCTGGCCTCACTGTCTGTCACGCTGGTCAGTGAACATGCTCTCAATATGGCCATGTTTCAGGTCGGTTCGCTGATCGCACTGATTATTACCCTGCTTCTTTTGTTTTCAGCCTGGCGTAAACCCGTCGATAATCTGTTCACTGGCCTGCTGCCAATGGGCGCGGTTGTCGCAATTCTGGGGGCGGTGATCCAACATCAGGTGCTGTTAACGGACCTGAGTTACGCGCTGATCTGGCACATACTGCTATCGATTGTTGCCTTCAGCCTGTTCACCATCGCGTCCGTGCAGGCGATTCTGGTCATTCTTCAGGACAGAAACCTGCGGAAGCATCAGACCCGAGGCCTGATACGCTCCCTACCACCGCTGCAGACCATGGATGCTCTGTTATTCGAAATTCTGTGGTTGGCGATGCTACTGCTTACCGCCTCTTTCATTGTCGGCTTGCCAGCCGTCGAGAGCCTTAGCAATCAACACCTGATCCATAAAGTGGCATTCTCACTGGTCGGTTGGATTGTGTTTGCGACTCTCCTCTTCGGTCGATACCGTTTCGGCTGGCGCGGCCCCGTCGCCAGCAAATGGACACTGGCCGGCAATGGCTTTCTGATTCTCGCCTACTTTGGTACTCAGTTTGTACTGGAGTATGTTCTCGACCGGGCCTGAGCGTTCAACCCGGTCAGCACCTGCTTGACACCCTAACGTCAGTGCCTATGATGGCGGAATCGTATCAGTTATAGGACACCGTCTTGAACGACGTTCCCTTGAGTGTGCTCTTCGGCATACTTGCTCTTTTAATCGTGTTGTCAGGTTTCTTCTCAAGCTCTGAAACCGGCATGATGTCTCTCAACCGCTACCGTCTGCGCCACCTCGCCAAGAGTAAGCACAAAGGAGCCATGCGCTCGGTTAAGCTTCTTGAGAAGCCAGACCGGATGATCGGTACCATTCTCACCGGCAACAATCTGGTGAACTTTGCTGCGGCTGCCTTAGCAACCATCATCAGCCAGCGGCTATGGCCGGACAATCCGGATCTGGCGGTGTTCGTAAACACCATACTGTTCACCCTGATTGTGTTGATCTTCGCAGAACTGACACCGAAGACTCTGGCAGCGATTGCGCCGGAGAAAATCGCCTTCCCGGCCTCATCGATCCTTTTGTGGCTGCAATGGGCGCTTCATCCAGCGGTGTGGTTTGTTAATACTATTGCCAACTGGTTGCTTAAACTGGTTCGTGTTGATGTCGCCAATGCGACACCAGACAACCTGAGTACCGAAGAACTGCGTACCGTAGTCCGCGAAGCGGGCTCTATGATACCGAAACGTCACCAGCACATGCTGATCTCCATTCTTGACCTGGAGAAGATGACGGTGAACGACATTATGGTGCCGCGAAACGAAGTGGTGGGTATCGACCTCGACGACCCGCTGAGCGACATCATTCAGCAGCTGCGTACCACGCAACACACGCGCCTGCCTGTCTTCCGCGGAGACATCAACAATGTCGTCGGCGTTCTGCATACCCGGAATATCAGCCGCTTTCTTTCATCCGGTGAATATCTGAAAGAAGACATCGAAAAGCTTTCGCGCGAGCCTTACTTCATCCCTGAGAGCACGCCTCTGCATACCCAGTTGTTTAACTTTCAGAAGTATCAGCGTCGCATTGCACTTGTGGTCGATGAATACGGTGATGTTCATGGCATCTGCACTCTCGAGGACATTCTCGAAGAGATCGTCGGCGAGTTTACGACCGATGTTGCCGCAGCCAGCTCGCCGGATGTTCATCCGCAGGAAGACGGCAGTTTCATCATTGATGGCACCGCTTTCGTCCGCGATGTAAACAAGTCGATGCACTGGGAATTACCGATTGATGGGCCGAAATCCGTGAGCGGCCTGATCGTCGAGTACCTGGAGCATATTCCTGAATCTCCCGTCTGCCTCCGCATTGGCCGCTACCGTATTGAAATCATGCAGATCAAAGACAACACGATACGCAGTGCCAAAGTAACGATTGACCCGAATATCCGCGACGACGACTGACAGGTTTTTCTGACCTGCGAATGTCCGCCGATGCCGCTGGGGTATAACTGCCCCAGCGGAGCCGCTACAATATGACCCCACTTTTTCAGAGCCACCGAAACGAATTGTCATGACCGATCAGAACGCTCGCAAAATACTAGTTACCAGTGCCCTGCCCTACGCAAACGGCTCCATTCACCTTGGCCACCTGCTGGAATACATTCAGACAGACATCTGGGTCCGCTTCCAGAAAGCGCGCGGACACATGTGTACCTATGTCTGTGCGGATGACGCCCACGGCACAGCCATCATGCTGCGTGCTGAGAAAGAAGGCATCAGCCCTGAAGAGCAGATTGCCCGCGTTAAAGCCGAGCACGAAACCGATTTTGCCGACTTCCAGATCGCGTTCGATAATTTTCACAGCACTCATAGTGAAGAAAACCGGGAACTGTCTGCGACTATCTACAAAGCATGCCGCGACAAAGGCCATATCGCTACCCGCAACATCAAACAGCTTTATGATCCCGTTAAAGAGCTGTTTCTGGCAGATCGCTACATCAAGGGTAACTGCCCTAAGTGCGATGCCGAAGATCAATATGGCGACAACTGTGAGGTGTGCGGCGCGACTTACACCCCAGCCGAACTGAAGAAGCCATACTCTGTTATCTCAGGTGCTACCCCAGTAGAAAAAGAGTCCGAGCACTTCTTCTTTAAACTGCCGGATTTTCAGGACTTTCTGAAAGAATGGACACGTTCTGGCACCTTACAGGACGAAGTCGCTAACAAGCTGTCAGAGTGGCTGGACTCGGGGCTGCAGGAATGGGATATCTCCCGTGATGCACCTTACTTTGGTTTTGAGATTCCAGATGCACCAGGCAAGTACTTTTATGTCTGGCTTGATGCCCCAATCGGCTATATGGCGAGCTTCAAAAACCTGTGTGATCGCCGCGAAGATCTGAGCTTCGATGATTACTGGAAGCCGGATTCCGATGCCGAGGTTTATCACTTTATCGGTAAAGACATCATTAACTTCCACGCGCTGTTCTGGCCATCCATGCTGTCAGCTGCAGACTTCCGTACCCCAACCGCCGTCAACGCTCACGGATTCGTGACTGTTAATGGTGCCAAGATGTCTAAGTCACGTGGCACCTTTATCAAGGCACGTACGTACCTGAACCACCTGAATCCAACGTATCTGCGCTACTACTTTGCCGCTAAGCTGGGTAGCAGCGTCGATGACTTCGATCTCAACCTCGAAGACTTCGTCCAGCGCGTTAATTCCGACCTGGTGAACAAGCTGATCAACATTGCCAGCCGCACCGCGAACTTCATCAAGAAGTCCGGTGGCGTACTCAGTGAGAACTGTGCTGAGGAAGCCATGGTGAATGACTTCATTAACGCCGGCGACCAGATCGCAGAATTGTATGAGAAGCGCGAATTCAGCCGCGCCATGAAAGAAATCATGACACTCGCTGATCGTGCCAACGAATACATTCAGGCAAAAGCGCCATGGGCCATGTCGAAAGAAGAAGGCCGCGAACAGGAAGTACTGGAAGTCTGCTCTGTTGCGGTGAACCTTTTCCGTCAGCTGATGACCTACCTTTCACCAGTGCTGCCTGAACTTGCTGATAAAACCGCAGCCTTCCTCAACCTTGAATCACTGGGTTGGGAAGATCGCCGCAGCATCCTGACTGGCCATGCGATTAATAAGTTCAAGCCTATGCTGGCTCGAGCTGAAATGGACAAGGTCACCGCCATTCTGGAAGAAACCAAAACCGAACTCGAAAAAGAGAACGGTGGCGCAGCGGCTGCAAAAAATCAGAAAGCCGACAAAAAAGCAGATAAGAAAGCTGAAAAGAAGGCCAAGAACAAAGGGCCAGAGCTCAGAGAAGATGGCAATGAAGTAATCGCCGACACTATCGAATTCCCGGACTTTGCCAAGGTCGATCTGCGAATCGCCCGAATTATCAAAGCCGACCACGTTGATGGTGCAGACAAACTTCTGCAGCTGACTCTGGATATTGGCAATGGCGAAACCAGGAACGTATTCTCAGGTATTAAAGCGGCCTATAAGCCAGAAGACCTGGAAGGCAAACTGACTGTAATGGTCGCGAACCTGGCTCCGCGTAAAATGAAGTTTGGTCTGTCAGAAGGCATGGTGCTTGCCGCCGGCCCTGGCGGCAGCGAAATCTACCTACTTGAACCGCACGACGGCGCCCAACCGGGCATGAGGGTAATGTAATGAAAGCATTAATCACGGTATTGTCGGCCATGCTGCTGACCTTAGGTGTAGTGAGTGAAGCTCACGCGAAACGGTTTGGTAGCGGCGGCCTTGGGAAAAG
>NZ_DDKU01000149.1:0-3661 GCF_002339775.1 Thalassolituus sp. UBA2590 | reverse complement strand
AGTCGTTATCAAAGGTATCGACAAACAGCAGGTTGGTCAGGTTGCTGCTGAGATCCGTGGCTATCGTCCACCAGAGCCTTATAAAGGTAAGGGTGTTCGTTATGCTGATGAAAATGTGCGTCGTAAAGAAGCCAAGAAAAAGTAAGGGCTAGGCCATGAATGAGAAGAAAAAAGCTCGTCTGCGCCGTGCCGCGAAAACACGGACTAACATCCGTGACAAAGGCGCGGTACGTCTGTGCGTACACCGCACACCAAGACACATCTACGCTCAGGTCATTGCTGCTAACGGCGCAACCGTACTGGCAACTGCTTCTACTGTAGAAGCTGATCTGCGTAGCGAAATCACTGGTAATGTTTCTGCAGCTACCAAAGTTGGTCAACTGATCGCGGAGCGCGCGAAAGCGGCTGGCGTGACCAAAGTAGCGTTCGATCGTTCCGGTTTCAAATACCATGGTCGTGTTAAAGCTCTGGCTGACGCGGCTCGTGAAAGCGGCCTGGAATTCTAAGGGGTAGATCATGGCGAATAACGAACGTAACAACGAACGTAACGAAAGCGAACTGCAGGAAAAGCTGGTTCAGGTGAACCGCGTAGCCAAAGTAGTTAAAGGTGGTCGTATCTTCGCATTCACAGCTCTGACTGTGGTAGGCGATGGCAACGGTCGCGTTGGCTTTGGACGTGGTAAATCCCGTGAAGTACCAACTGCAATCCAGAAAGCAATGGAACAGGCTAAGCGCAACATGATCGACGTCCAGCTGGACGGTTCGACTCTGCAGTACCCGGTTAAGGCCGTGCACTCAGGTTCGCGCATCTTCATGCAGCCTGCATCTGAAGGTACCGGTATTATTGCCGGTGGTGCGATGCGTGCCGTTCTGGAAATGGTTGGTGTTAAAAACGTACTGGCCAAGTGCTATGGCTCAACTAATCCGGTGAACGTAGTTCGCGCGACCTTTAATGGTCTGGCGCAGATGAAATCACCAGAGCAGGTTGCAGCGAAGCGTGGCAAGTCAGTTGAAGACATTCTGGGGTAATCTGACATGGCTAAGAAAACCGTAAAAGTTACCCAGACCCGCAGTACTATTGGCAAATTGCCAAAGCACCGCGAGACCATGAAAGGTCTGGGCCTGCGTCGTATTGGTCACACTGTTGAGCTGGAAGATACTCCTTCTGTGCGCGGCATGATCAATCAAGTTCAATACATGGTTAAGGTAGAAGGGGAGTAATATGCGTCTCAACGAATTGAGCCCGGCTCCTGGTTCTAAGCCTACTGCTAAGCGTGTTGGTCGTGGTATCGGTTCTGGTCTGGGTAAGACCGGCGGCCGTGGTCACAAAGGTCAGAAATCACGTTCTGGCGGTAAAGTAGCTCCAGGCTTCGAAGGCGGTCAGATGCCAATCCACCGTCGTCTGCCTAAGTTCGGCTTCACTTCACGTCAGGCACAGTACGTTGCTGAGATTCGTCTCAACGAACTGACTCTGGTTGAAGGTGAAACTGTCGATCTGGCAGCGCTGAAAGCTGCTGACGTAATTGGCGAGAAAATTAAACAGGCTCGCGTAATTCTGTCTGGCGAAATCAGCAAAGCTGTGACCGTTAAAGGTCTTAAAGTTACTAAAGGCGCTAAAGCTGCTATTGAAGCAGCGGGTGGTAAGGTCGAAGACTAATGGCTAAGCAAGGCTCACTCCCGGCAGGGATGCAGAACGGAATGGGCGAGCTTTGGGCTCGCATCCGTTTTGTGATTCTGGCAATTATTGTATATCGCATTGGTACCCATATTCCGGTACCAGGGATGAATCCAGAGGCACTCGAGAGATTGTTTGATCAGAACCAGGGCACGATCCTGGAGATGTTCAATATGTTCTCTGGTGGTGCTTTGGAGCGTATGAGTATTCTCGCGCTGGGTATCATGCCCTACATCTCTGCGTCGATTATCATGCAGTTGCTTACCGCGGTGAGCCCACAGCTTGAGCAGCTTAAGAAAGAAGGTGAGGCGGGGCGTCGTAAGATTACCCAATACACCCGTTACGGAACTGTACTCCTGGCAACTCTTCAGGCCTTCGGTGTATCCGCAGGTCTGGCGAGCCAGGGTGTAACCTTTTCAACCGGTCCAGATTTTTATATCGCAGCTATCCCGTCATTCGTGGCTGGTGCGGTATTCATGATGTGGCTGGGCGAGCAGGTAACTGAGCGCGGCATCGGTAACGGTATTTCTATTCTTATTTTTGCCGGTATTGTGGCCGGTCTGCCATCAGCATTGGCACAAGCGTTCGAATCTGCCCGTACGGGTGAGGTGAACATCGCTCTGTTGCTTGGTATTGCTGTGCTTGCAGTTGCGGTAATCGCGTTTGTCGTGTTCGTAGAACGTGGTCAGCGCCGGATTACTATCAACTATGCTAAGCGACAGCAGGGTCGTCAGGTGTTTGCTGCTCAAACCAGCCACCTGCCGCTTAAGCTCAATATGGCAGGCGTAATTCCAGCAATCTTTGCTTCATCACTGCTGCTGTTCCCGGCCTCTCTCGGTCAGTGGTTCGGTCAGGGTGAAGGTGTGATGGCTGAATATCTTCAGGTCTTCAGCATGCTGCTGGCCCCTGATAAGCCGCTCTATCTGCTGCTGTTCTCTGCAGGCATCATCTTCTTCTGCTACTTCTACACCGCGTTGATGTTTAATCCGCGTGAAGTGGCTGAAAACCTGAAGAAGTCTGGTGCATTTATCCCGGGTATCCGCCCAGGTGTGCAGACTGCAAACTACATCGACACAGTACTGGGTCGCCTGACACTGTTCGGCTCTCTGTACATCACCGCTGTATGTCTGCTGCCTCAGCTGCTGGTTATTGGTGCCGACGTGCCGTTCTACTTCGGTGGCACCTCGCTGCTGATTGTGGTCGTCGTCGTGATGGATTTCATGGCTCAGGTTCAATCGCACCTGATGTCTCATCAGTATGAATCTCTGATGAAGAAGTCTAATTTACATCAATATGGTACTCGCCGATAAGGCGTGCACCGTATACAGGAGAACGTCATGAAAGTACGTGCATCTGTAAAGAAAATCTGCCGTGAATGCAAAATCATTCGCCGTAACGGCAGTGTGCGAGTGATCTGTACAGATCCTAAGCACAAACAGCGTCAGGGCTAATCCTCTGACGAGTCAGGTCAATCCTGACAAGGCCGGGTGGCTGAAATCAGGTCGCTTGCTTTTTAAGCAGGCGACCTGTAGTATTCGCCGCCCTTTCATTAAGTAAGTGTAACGGAGTTAGACATGGCCCGTATTGCCGGTGTCAACATTCCTGACAACAAGCATGCAGTTATTTCTCTGACCTATGTCTATGGCATTGGTAAGACGACTGCGAAGCAGATCTGTGCCTCAACTGGCATCGCTGAAGACACCAAAATTGGTGACCTGAGCGAAGATCAGCTCGATGTTGTTCGTAACGAAGTAGGTAAGTTCACAGTTGAAGGTGATCTGCGTCGCGAGACTCAGATGAACATCAAGCGTCTGATGGACCTTGGTTGCTACCGTGGCCTGCGCCACCGTCGTAACCTGCCGGTTCGTGGTCAGCGTACCCACACCAACGCTCGTACGCGCAAAGGCCCTGCAAAGGCCATTGCCGGCAAGAAGAAATAACAGCGAGAGACGAGGAGTCAGAAAATGGCAAAACAACCAAGCCAAG
>NZ_DDKU01000120.1:0-23901 GCF_002339775.1 Thalassolituus sp. UBA2590 | reverse complement strand
CAGACAAGGGCGACCCGAATAGCCCCGAGCGCCTGCAGAAAAAGTGGGAAACCGCTGCAGCCCGACTGGAAACCGCGAGAAAACGCTTAGCAGATGCTGAAGCGGACGGCGCTGACACGGTAGACGCATTGCGTGCGGGCGTTGAAAAACAAGAGGCTCGCGTCGCAGAAGCAAAGGCGGCCTATGAGGCTTCTCTCAACAGTGATGCTTCAGCCAGCACGGGCGCTTCACTCGAAACTGCAGTGTCAAATAACGCTGGCACAGACAACACATCAGCTGAAATGGTCGCGGCAAAGCCGAACCCGGAACAACTCCAGAAGAAGCTACTCGCTCAGAAAGATCGTGTGGAGAAAGCGAAAGAGCGTCTCGAGATGGCACGTGCCGAGGGCCTGGATTCTGTTGAGGCTCTTGAGAAGGCGCTGAACAAACAGCTGGATAAACTGGCAGCCTTTGAAGCTCAGGCCAGTACCACAGGAGAAGTATAACCATGGCACTGCTGACGCTGTCCTCACCCCATACTCACGGGCCGAACCGCACCAGCCGAATCATGCTCACCGTGGCGCTGGCGACTCTGCCAGGCCTCGCGGTGATGACCTGGTTTTTCGGCTTTGGCACTCTGATCAACACAGTACTCGCGATCATCACGGCGTTGGCTTCTGAAGCGCTTGTACTCAAGCTACGCAAATATCCGGTGAGCTTTTTCCTCAAAGATAACACCGCATTGGTCACGGGTCTGTTACTGGGCCTGGCGTTACCTCCCCTCGCCCCCTGGTGGATCACTGTTTTAGCCACCTCGTTCGCCATCATTTTTGCTAAGCAGATTTACGGTGGTATGGGTAATAACCCATTTAACCCTGCGATGGTCGGTTACGCTCTCGTATTGATCTCTTTTCCGGTACAGATGACCACGAACTGGGTGACCTCTTTTCAGGTCAGCGGGTCAGATGTTGCCGGGTTCACTGACGCCTTGAGCATTATCTTTGCGGGCGCATCTTCAACTGCTGACGCATTCACAGGGGCTACGCCGCTTGATCAATACAAGCACCTGATCAGCAAAGAGACTTCTGACGAGCTGCTCCAGAGAAACACTTTTAATGGCTGGCTCAACGGTGGCTGGGAATGGGTTAATCTGGCCTTCCTCGCTGGCGGCCTGTTTCTTATGGCCCGACGCATCATTACCTGGCACATTCCGGTGTCCATGCTCGCCGCACTAGGCATCTGTTCACTGATTCTGGGCTGGGATGAAGATCTGTATACGCCGTTGTCACTGCATCTGCTCAGTGGTGCGACCATGCTGGGTGCATTCTTTATTGCCACGGACCCCGTTTCAGCGTCGACCACACCGACAGGTAAGCTTATCTACGGTGCCGGCATAGGTATTCTACTTTATGTCATCCGTACCTGGGGCGCATACCCGGATGCCGTAGCCTTTGCCGTACTGCTGATGAACTTCGCGGCTCCCTTCATTGATGCCTACACCCAGCCACGCAGTTATGGCCATAGCAAGCCTAAGCGTGGCCTCAAGCCGGGGGAGAAATCATGATTGAGTTGCTCTCAGCTATACGCAAAAACGCTGTTGGTCTCGCAATTTTCGCGGTTGTGACGGCCGGTGCGATCGCCCTCGCCCAGACACTGACAGCGGACCGTATCGCATACAATATCAAAGCGGCCGAAGCCCGCGCGCTGAATGAGATACTTCCGGCAAGCAGTTACGACAACGACCTGCTGAATGACACAATGAATGTGGATAAGCGCTTTAACCAACAGCTGTTGGGCCCTCTGCCAGACAGTGCCGTTATTTATCGCGCCCGCAATAACGGTGAAGTCAGCGCGGTGATTCTGCCTGCAGTTGCCCCAGACGGATACACGGCCGAAATAGATCTGATTGTCGGTGTTAAGTCCGACGGAACGCTTGCTGGAGTTCGTGTCGTCGCACACCGCGAAACTCCGGGGCTGGGTGATAAAGTTGAGATCCGGAAGTCTGACTGGATTACCAACTTCGAGGGTAAGTCACTCGCTCAGCCTGTGCCTGAACAGTGGGCAGTAAAGAAAGATGGAGGCGACTTTGATCAGTTCACTGGCGCAACCATCACACCGCGAGCGGTTGTTCGCGCTGTTAAACGCGCACTGAAATTTTTTGAGATGCACCGTGACGAGCTGCTCTACGGTAACGCACTTTCGGGAGAAAACAGCGATGGCAACTAAGTCACTCAAAGATATATCCCTCGACGGCCTGTGGAAGAATAATCCGGCACTGGTTCAGCTGCTAGGTTTATGCCCTCTTCTTGCCGTAACAGGCTCTGTTGTTAATGCTTTAGGGCTGGGGCTGGCAACCATGATGGTATTAGTCGGTTCTAACCTGTCCGTTTCTCTTATCCGAAACCACGTGTCTGACGCGGTTCGACTCCCTGCGTTCGTCATGATTATCGCCTCATTCGTCACCGTCGCTGAATTGACCATGCAGGCGTTCACCTACGAGCTCTATGAGGTACTGGGCATTTTTATTCCATTGATCGTGACTAACTGCGCGATCCTCGGGCGGGCTGACGCTTTTGCCTCTAAGAATCCGATACTGCCATCGGTGGTTGATGGTGTGATGATGGCTATTGGTTTTACGGTTGTTCTTGTACTGCTCGGCGCGCTGCGTGAAGTCCTGGGCCAGGGTCAGATTTTCGGCAATATGGAACTCTTATTCGGCCCGTCAGCCGCTGACTGGAAGATTGTTCTGGTTGAGAGTTATCCGGACTTTCTCTTTGCTATTCTGCCGCCGGGCGCATTTGTCGGCATGGGTCTGCTGATCGCCCTCAAGAACCTGATTGACGATCGCATTGATAAGGCGGCTGCCGCTAAAGCAGCGCCAGTCGAAGCGGGCTCAAAGCGTGTCCGTGTTACCGGGAAAATCAGCTGAGCGCACTGCTCAGCTGCGTCCTTTCGCGTGTTGTAACTCTGCCATTTGCGCTGAATTCACCTGCGCAAAGCCTGCATTAGCTCGGTTCTCTATTGCTTTGTCCGCGTATAGGGTGGCGGATGCTCCCAACATGCCAACGAAAAACAACTCCGCAAACACCTTGTGATTGCCGAAATTGTAATGCATCAGACGAATCGTGATCACACCCAGCGCCAGGGCAACAAGCCCCCCGAACATAAGCGACTGCAGCATCAGATTGGTATCGGGCAATTGCGCTCCGGTTTCAACCCATGCCAGTGTTCCTTTAGTCAGAAAACCGGTCGCCAACAGTAAAAAAGCCACTGCGGGTACGGCATAGCGATCCGGGCGCTGTTGACGCTCAGGACCTTCGAGTCGCTGGAGTATTTCAGCAAACTCAGCCATGGCTGGCAGAGCCACATCCGCAAAGGCATTCATCTCCGCTCTGTCCTGCGAATTATCATCGACCAGCGCCCAGAGCCGCCCGCGGCGACAAACCAGCTTGTTGATCTGCACTGTCTCCGGCGACCCAAGGTTAAACATTCTCAGGAGTTTATCGCTCAGGCCTGGCGCAGCGGCAAGAGCCTGTGAAGCAGTGAAGTCGTCAGACAAAATAAGAAGAGAGGCGTCAAAGGCGGGGTTACAGATTCGTTTATCACTGTCGACGCCGATGCGGGCGAGGAGCCGATCAAGCGCACCATGGCGGCGCATTACAAAGTCATAGCGCAGGGAGACCTCCATACCGACTTTAATCTGACGCCCTGTCTTTCCCTCGTGGGTCCGGTACTCGTACTTGATTCCTGCATACTCACCCGGCACGCCCTTCCATTCTGCCGTAAAACGGTGCATTAACATCGCTACTGCATAAAGTACAAGGCAAGCAAAGCCTATGGTTAGCCACATAATCAGAACCCTTCCGCTCAGTTTTTGTGAACTGCTCACATTTAACTCTAGTCCATCGCAATGGACTGTGGGTTAATTCACACAGACCCGGCCTGAAAAGCTACAGGGCATGCCGCAAAAACTACTTTCAGGTATACTCCGCCGCGTTTAGCCTCTCAGGCCCGTGTTTACCAGTATCAGGCGACCACTAAACCGGTTCCGCCGATCCCTCAGACCCAGTAGGTTTCTTTATGAGTCAGCCCAATACTTTCGTCATCTGTGCGATGTACAAGTTCGTGACACTTGATGATTACGAAGCAAAACGTGAGCCACTTCACGACGCTATGGTCGCTTTCGGCATCAAAGGAACCCTACTCCTCGCTAAAGAGGGCATTAACGGTACGGTTGCCGGTTCACGTGAAGGTATCGACCAATTGCTCCAATGGTTAGCTCAGGACGATCGCCTCGCAGACATCAGTTACAAAGAGTCCTATGAAAACGAAATGCCCTTCTATAGGACTAAAGTCAAACTTAAGAAAGAAATCGTGACCATGGGTGTAGAGGGCATCGACCCTCGCCATACTGTCGGCACCTACGTAAAGCCTGCGGACTGGAACGATTTAATCTCAGATCCCGCCGTTACCCTGATCGACACGCGAAATGACTACGAAATAGGTATTGGTACCTTCAAAGGGGCCGTCAATCCAGAGACAGAGACCTTCCGTGAGTTCCCACAATATGTGAAGGAGAAACTTAACCCTGAGCAGCACAAAAAAGTGGCGATGTTCTGTACCGGTGGTATCCGCTGTGAAAAATCCACCGCGTACCTCAAGGAGCAGGGTTTTGAAGAGGTCTATCACCTCGAAGGAGGCATTCTGAAATACCTCGAAGAAGTACCCGCTGAAGACAGCATGTGGGAAGGTGAGTGCTATGTCTTTGACAATCGTGTCAGTGTCGATCACCAGCTTAACAAAGGTCATTACGATCTGTGCCATGCGTGCCGACGCCCTATCACCGATGAAGACAAAGAACACGCCGACTATGAAGCCGGTGTCAGTTGCCATCACTGCATTAACGAATACACAGCGGAACAACAGGAACGTTTCCGTCAGCGTGAGCAGCAGATGCAGCTTGCTCGCGAGCGAGGTCTAGACCATCTGGGCGCCGATCTGAACGACATCCGCGACCAGCGCCGAAAAGAAAAGCTGGCTTACAAAGAAGCCCAGCGTAAGCGTTCAGGCAAAGACTGACTTCGCGCTTATTTGTCGCAGTAATTCTCGAAATTCCTCGATAAAACGGGCTGGGCTACCGTTGCATTATTTGGTAGCCCTATTCCTCACGGAGTTTTTATTTGTTAGTCCAGATGAGTAACTTGATAAATCTCGCCATGTCCCATGACCGGGAAGTTACTCGCCTCAATCCCCTTTTCCCGCAATGCTTCAGCCAACCTGACCGGCGGCTCATCCATTTCTTCGTCCGTTAAAATAAAAGTCCCCCAATGCATTCCGATGGCTTTTTCAGCCTTCAGATCAATAAATGTCTGCACCGCTTCTTCGGGGCTCATATGCGCGTCTTTCATAAACCAGCGTGGGTCATAGGCTCCAATAGGAATCGTAGCCAGATCAATGCCCGGGTAATCTTCGCCGATTTTTCTGAAGTCATCTGAGTAGCCACTATCACCCGTATGAAAAATGCGAAAGTCTTCAATATCAATTAACCATCCAGCCCAAAGTGATTTATTTCTGTCGAAGAAGGTTCGCTGAGACCAGTGTTTCACAGGGAGCGCTGTCAGAGTCATGCCCTCATATTCGTGAAACTCCCACCAATCAAGCTCAACAACCTGATCAATACCGTAACCAGATAATTCCTCTTTCAATCCGAGAGGCACAAGAAATAAGGGCGGGTTATCTTGCTGACGCGAGTAGAGCTCAGTGAGAGACGCTTCATCAAGGTGGTCGTAATGGTTATGAGAAATAACCACGGCATCAATGTGGGGGAGCTCTTCAATCGTCATCGGAGGTTCAACGATGCGTTCAGGGCCTAAAAAACTAAGAGGTGATGCGCGCTTCGAAAAATGCGGATCGGTAAGGATGTTTTTACCTTTTACCTGTAACAGAAAAGCACTGTGCCCCAACCAGGTGATCTGAGTTATGGCTGGCTTCGCGATGACATCAGGGTCTGGCTGAATAACATCGAAGTGTTGAGGGGCCGGCTCCTTCCTGCTCCAACGCCAACGCAAAAGATCTTTGAAGGATTTACTGATTGCCTTGCCATCAGTATTCACAAAGGTGCCATCAGGCATATGATGCGCCGGGCGGTTCTGTGCAACATCGGCCGGTCCGTTATGCATAATCGCAGCACAACCAACGGCCACTGCGAGGCTGCCTACCAGTAACAGGGCTGACTTCAACGTAATTGCTCTATTGTAGAATGAAGGCTCGGATTCTCTGAGTTCATCGATAATTTCAACACACCAGATAAAAATACATGTTCAGCTAACCTGCCTGATCTGAGGTTTGTAGGCACCAAACAGTATCTTAAGCATGCGTTCCTGCGCCCGCCGACCGCGGCGGGTCAGCCATGCACGCCCACCGGGCAGAAGTCGAAAAAACGTATGCGCGAGTGCGTTTAGCGGCGCAAAAAGAAACGGATACCAGGGCCAGCGACACGGAGGTAAACCCAATGTGCGCATGCCTTGAGATCCAACAAACAGCCTTAGGATACTGAGATGGACCTCTTTATCCCAGTGACTTCGTAGCCATTGCGCGTTTGGATAGTAACGCTCCAGAGGTTCATCCATCAGCGCCTGTGCGAGCTGCTTGGAGCCCTCATCTGCCTGAGCCTGACTCAGCAGGTTACGATATAAAGCAATGCGCCCCTCTTGCTCATTGTCGACCAGCAGAGATTCGTCCAGACCCATCAGCCAACCTATGTAGCGCCAAAGGTGCATAACGTCCGCACCCTCCTCCTTCGAAACAGGTACACCGAGCACACGCTGACCAAGAAGAAACATAACTGAGAACGCAAGGTAAGTGACCTGCATATCCAGTTGGTTTACTGGCAGGCCCAGATAATCATGGTCCCAGTCTTTGCGTACCGAGAGTTGCCGCCGGACCATGGCATGAATAAGTCTGACACGCAGAGTCGTAGCGAAGCCCTGACCACCGGGTAGGACAGAGCCCGGCTCAGTACAATCCATCCACCATTTCGTTGTTTCAGCCACTCTGCGCTGTGCTCCCTTTTCAAGTGCGCCGGTTTTCAACAGAGTCTGGTTAATCGCGCTGGCCTGATAGCCAGCCATCAGGCCGAAATCCCTGAGAATACGCATCCCCGTCTTACCTGACCTGGCGACGACATCGCAGCCCCTGTTCAACGAGGCTTCATCGAGCCATTCGGGCCTTTTAAGAGTGTGCCGCATAAATGCTTCTAACGGAGCAGGTAGCAAAGAGGTATCTTCACCATCCATATTCAGCGCTCTTTCTATCACTGACCACTGCCCTTCACTGGTTGCCAACCAGGCCGCCACATCGTCAGCTAATGGATCGCCGCACAAAAGCTGCTGCCCCAATTCCTGCCACTCGACGGAGTTCGGCTCGGCAGCTGCTTGATCTTTTATCGTCAACAAAATAGGAGATGCTATTTTTCTGGCTGTATGGATATGGATACCGTGGCGCTCTGGAGTATTCATAGACAGTTTCCCTGAAGTTTCACCAGATCTGGAATTTCCAACTGGTACTATTGCGTACCAACCTATCCATCAGCACTGGTACTGTCAAGTACCAGCCGCTATACTTGAGTGAAATTACGATAAGCGGTATGAAAAAAGCGAATGACTGCACCTGCCAGCGACCATAAAGACAGGCTCCTCTCCGCACTGGAAAATGCAATGGCGACGAAGCGCTATCGCGACGTCACCCTGGCTGATATCACCAGCAGTGCCAAAGTATCGCGACGCACCTTCTACGAGCACTTTACGAACAAAGACGAATGTCTGTTGGCGCTGGCTCGAACGACAAGCAAGCGCATTATGAACAGTATCATCAGCTCATACGACGCGGCTGATGACTGGCCACAAACTGTGACAAAAGTGACATCCGGGTATCTGCAGTTCATCGCCGAACACCCCACTCTTATGTACGCCTTATATGTGGAGGTGGCGGCTCTCGGCCAGAGTGGCCTGGAAGTACGACGAGAGATCAGTCAGACCTTTGCGGAGTTTCTCAGCAGTCAGACAAAGTTGAGGCGCTCGTCAGCGGAGCTGAATCACGCTTTATCGAGACAGGAAGCTCTGGCGCTGGTTGCAGGGATTAACGAGCTGATATTGCAAACCTTCATGACGGAAAAAACAAGCGACAGGGTGACAGAAATCACCCGGCTGAATAATGTTGCAAGCTCGCTGATCCTGAGAATTACCAGTCACTCCGGTGTGTGACAGACTGCCTCGATGTTATTGCCATCCGGGTCGATCACAAAGGCGCCGTAATAATGCTCATGGTATTGTGGGCGTAATCCCGGCTCTCCGTTGCATTCAGCTCCCTGATTCATCGCAGCAGAATAGAAGTCATCGACCCCAGAACGGTCTTTGGCAGAGAAAGCAACGTGTCGTGGTGTAAATGTCTCTTTCACTTCAATAACCCAGAACACCGGCTTTCCCTCACGGCCGAAGGCACACATTCTCTGAGTCGGAAAATACTTGTTCCAGGTAGCAGTGAACTCCATCTGCAGTGAGTACCCTAAAGGCTCGAAGGCAGCCGCATAAAAATCTCTGGTTTTGAGAAAGTCACGTGCATATGTACTCAGGTGATCAATCACACTTACGTCCTCTGTATTGAATGGATCAGGTAGCTATCGAAATACCAGCTAATAGTCTGTTTTTCGGATAATCACAGACACTGCGTCTCGGGATCGACCTTACGCATCACCAGCAGTATCTGACCGACATGGATGCCGAATTTGGTCATGCGCGTTTCATTAACGACCACACCATCAGCGACATGAAACATCCAGTCGTCCATATTCAGATCAATCGTATCACCTGGCTCACCATAACGTAGAGTGTATGCCATGTGAATCGCGTTACCCGCCCACTCCATGGTGGTTGCCTCAGGAACATCCGAGGCTTTGGCACTGAGTACCTCTCGCCCACCTTCCCGCGCCGGCGTAAGGGTCCAGATCCGCGTTTCACGCTTGGCTTCTGCACCCGGTTCATCATAGAAGTAAAATACCTCATCCAATGTACCGACACCATTCTCATCCCAGCTGGCATCGATACGTGCGTTAAACGAACGTATTTCTGCACCACTGCGATCACGAACCACGCCATCGGCACAGATTTTCCCTTCAAAAAAGGTCTGAGGGATTAGTTTTGGTGAGCGCCCGGCCGCATGATCCACCTGAGTACTCGAGCACCCTGCAACAGTCACTACTGCCGCAATCCCCAGTACCCCGGATAGCACTCCTGAACGAGCCAGCTGACGAGACATACGCATATGGAACCCCAAAGTTATTCAATACTTATACAGAGTATCCTTTGACCAAGGAGTTCCTGCAAGTGTCACGTACCTGCCACGTTCATAATCCAACCGATAGCCAAAACCTGCGGCACCGTAACCAGAGGCAAAAACAGTGCAATCTTCCAGCTACGTGTCGTATCTTTCAACGCCATAATCTCTGTATAGTCTGTCGCTGCACCAGCCATCAGAAAGGTGAACGCGTTCCCAGGAGCCCCGGCTCGATTGAACAGGTCGGCAGCGATGGGGCTCGATCCCTCAGAGCAGACCTCAATGAGCGTTGTGGCCAGCAGGGTCAATAGCAGCCCAGACATACTTGCCCCAAACCACACACCAAAACTCTCGGGCGGTACAAAAGCTCGGATCAAGGCGACCAGTACAACGCCAAAAACCACCCATCTCAGCACCATTCTGGATTCCTTCAATCCGCCCCAGAACATCTGGAGCAAGGCCTTAGGATGCCAGTCGTGTTCCTTCCAGGATGCTTTCACAGACGGCCAGAACGCAATGTCGTCAAACTCCACAGTGTTAGGGTTTCCGGGCAGGACACCCCGGTCACACAAGCGATCAAAAATCCAACCGCTGATCCAGGCGATCACCAATGATGCAAGGATAAACAGTAACGTCCATTGCAGGCCGATCAAACCGACGAGAATAAGTGTCAGTGTCAGGGAATTCCATGGACTGGCGATAAGGAACGCCATCACCTGTCCGATACTCGCTCCACGCTCATATAACTTCATCGCGACCATCAGGATGCCATGGTTGCACAAGTCAAGCAGCAGCCCGGCGAGCGTCGCCCGGAATATACCGCGCTTACTGCCTCCCCTGCCGAGTACCGACATGATCGCTTCACGCGGAATCCGCCCGAGAATGCCAACGAAGAACGCCGCTGACAGTATTCCCCACCACATGGCATTCACCATTTCATAGCTGGTATGGAACATAGTGCCCAGCCAATCAGGAAGCTGCTCGGTATGACCGACGACCAGAAAGCCCAGATAGCCCACCACCACCGCCGGTAAGCAGGTCCACATAATCCAGTCACGGCGTTGTTTGTCGGTGGGAGCACAACAGGAAGCATCACCACTGCTAGCAGTAGCCTCGGGGCCACAACAGCTACTGACAGGCTCTTTTGGCTTACCAGCGCAACAACCAGTACTTTCTGCCGCAGGCTTACTGGAAGTATCTGAGCACGTGTCTGCCGGAGATGACGCACTGCAGCAGCTTTTCTTATCGTCACTCATAGTGACCTCCTTCAATCAGATGGCAAATATGGTCGCCACAAGGGGAACAGTCCGGTAATTTCTTCCACTCTTCCACCGCAGACTCCATGCGCTTTACCAAAGCCTGCATATTAATCAGTTTTTCCTGAGCCTCTCTCAACCTGAGCTCAATCAATTCACGGGCATGAGGGCAAAGAGACTGCCCCTGGGTAGCATCCGAAAGCAGTTGCTGGATATCATCCAGCGTGAAGCCCAGCGCCCGAGCCCTCAAAATAAACGAGAGTCGCCTGACTTCTTCGTGGCCAAAACTATGATACCCCGAAGCATCTTTACCGGGTGTCAGCAGCCCCGACCGCACATAATGCCGAACGGTATTCACGTTCACGGCAAACCTTTTCGCAAGCTCACTCGCTTTCATACACTCACTCACCTGTTTAGCTTCGAACTCAGTGTACGATAAACCTGCGAGTAACTCTCAGGTCAAGCACTCAAAATATCTCTTAACTATCCAGCCTATGCTGCGCATTCTACATTTCTGAACTACCTTTGTTACAGCGGGTTTTTTATGAGTAGAACGGCTTGGAAACGACATACTCGCTGACACACATGACTGACTACCTCAATCTTCCGTCACTGGACTATCCCGATATGCGACTAACACTGTTTCTCGTATTACTGTTCTGCATGCCAACGCAGGCACTCACAGTCATTACGGGAAACTCGTTCGAACACTACAACCTCGAAGGAGGGCTGGAATACAGGTTGCAGGCATCTCCAGATCGTCCGCAAATGAATACCGACTGGGAAGTCGCCCGCGATACACTTACTTTCGGATTCAACCCAGATAACCTCTGGATCCGCTTTGCCGTGCGCAATACCTCATCCGAGACACAAAACCTGATTCTCGATTTCCCCTACCCTCTGCTCGATGAAGTGGATGTGTATATTAAAGATGAATCAGGCAATGAGACCCTTCATCAGTTGGGTGACACACGCCCTGCAAGTGCTCAGAAGATACAGCATCCACATCTGCTTGCCGATTTCCGACTCCCTGCGATGAGTGAGCACCAGATAATTGTCCGAGTGAAAACCGAGGCGACTCTCAATGTACCGCTGACACTTTGGGCGCAAAGTGCGTTCGTATCATCTTCGGTCCGGACAACCGTATTCGACATGATGATGTACGGCATATTAGTGGGGATTGCCCTCTACCACCTGCTTCTGTTTGCCCAGCTCAGAGAACCCTCATATTTTTGGTATTCGGCCTTCCTTATTACTTTGGTCAGCATCTTCGCTTACTTTCAGGGCTACATAAACGCATACGCATTCGAAAGCCTCCGGCGACACAGTAACCACTTTCTGTCGTGGTCGTATGCACTCGTTGCGCTGTCCTGCATATTTTACATACAAAGGACACTCGACTTGCCTCGTAGCCGTCCAGGGTATTCTAAAGCCCTCAATGCGGTTGTTGCTTCCGGGGTCATACTGGCCATAGCCGCCATGTACATTCCCTACTCCTTGTCCATCAAGCTTCTTACCGGCTACGCCATTTTTGCTACCCTGGTCGTCATCAGTTCACAGGCTATAAGAGTCCTTGATCAGTACGAGCCCGCTTATTACGGCTTCAGCGCCAGTACATTTCTGTTAATAGGAATGGGCATCACAATATTAGAAAAAACAGGTCTGATTGTGTCGACACCCGTCACCCGCTCCGCAGGCGACGTAGGCTTTACCATCATGGCCATTTTCTACGCACTATTACTTTCTCAACGTATGCGCTGGGAACAGTACAAGAGGCACAAGGCCGAGCTGGCCGTGCGCCTGAGCAATGCGGAGTTGCTGCAAACACAGCAAAAGCTGAATAAAAAACTGGATGTGTTAGTGCGCGAAAGAACAGTTGAGCTGGAGAAAACCAACGAACAACTGCATCAGGCGAGTATCACCGATCCGCTGACGGGCCTGTTTAACCGGCGCCACTTCGATCAGGAATTTCAGCGACTTCATCAGAACGCTACCTATGACGGATCTTCGTTAAGCCTGATATTGTTAGATATAGACCACTTCAAAGCCATTAACGATCACTACGGCCATCCCGCAGGTGACGCCTGCCTGATCGATATCGCTAACCGTATTCAGTCAGTTGCTAAAAATTTTGATGCAGTCTGTGCCCGATATGGCGGTGAAGAATTTATTATTCTGATGGCCGATGAAGATCTCTCCACCGCTAGCGCAGCAGCGCAGACTCTTCTGTCCCTGATAAGAGAAGTACCTGTCTCCGTCTCTGGTCACAGCATCAGAGTGACCGCGAGCATTGGAGTAATTGCACGCCAACCAGGCAGCTCGGACGAAACAGATACTCTGCTTAAGGCAGCCGATGAACTTCTGTATCAGGCCAAATCACAAGGAAGAGATCAGATCTGCAGCCCTGAATCGACCAACGTCCTGTTATGACTCACCGAAAGTAGAAATACCAAAAACCTCTTTACTGAAGTCCCAGAGGTCATCCGTAAGCTTTTCACTACGCGATGACCGGCTTCTGATACCTGGTTTTCTGCGACACCAATATCCACCGTTCCGGCTCTTTGAATCATCCGTCGCCAGAAATATCTGCGTGTCAGCACCCTTTCGTTCAGAAATAAGAAATGGGAAAAACAGCTTCACAAACAAATCAGGAAACTGCCTGTAAAACTCGGTTTTCACCCCACCTGGATGAAAAGAAAATACTTTTACATTACTGTCCTTCAAGTGCTTTTCAAGACCGTTAACGAACAGGATATTGGCTAGTTTAGAGCGTCCATACAGCAGGAATTGCTTAAATAGGAAGCGGTCGCCTCGCGGTGGACTCGTGATGGTCGCGTTAAAATCGAGAATATTACCAACCCAATGAGCGACAGAACTGGTTACGATCAAGCGGGGATCATCAGAACGCTTAAGCAGAGGCATTAACTTGTGAGTCAGCAGGAAATGCCCCATGTGCGTGGCCGCAAACATATATTCATGGCCCGCGTCATTCTTACGAATCGACGAGGTAAATAAGCCAGCGTTGAGTATCAAACGATCAACCTGATCAAAGCGGGAGGCAATCGTTTCTGCAAACTCAGCCACACTCGCATAGTCAGCCATGTCAACCTGGGCGAATTCGACGTCTGCGGAGGGATGTTTTTCCAATATTTCCCGCACCACTCTCTGGCCTTTTACTTCATCTCGCGCAGCAATCACTACCCGGTAGCCAAGACCTGCCAAAGTCTCAGAAGTGATCTTGCCAAGGCCAGCGCTGCCTCCGGTAATGAGTGCTGTTTTCATGGTTTCGTCATTATAAAGTGACAGAAATATCGGCAATCACAGCATTCGCTGTATCGCGTGCTTCCTCGATAGATTGGCTACGTGCCAGAGCAACACCTAATCGGCGTTTACCAGCAACCTCAGGCTTACCAAATAAACGTACCTGAGTATCTGGTCGGCTCAATGCCGCAGTCAGGTTACCAAACTGCATATTGGTCGATTCACCGGCCACCAGCAAAACTGAAGACGCTGAAGGCCCAGTCTGCACGATATTCGGAATCGGCAAACCAAGAATCGCTCTCGCATGCAGAGCGAACTCAGAGAGATCCTGAGAGATCAGAGTCACCAGCCCAGTATCGTGCGGACGAGGAGACACTTCACTGAAGATAACGTCGTCACCTTTCACAAACAGTTCGACACCAAACAGACCCCGACCACCGAGTTCTGACGTGACCTTTTCTGCAATCTGCTTTGCTTTGGCTAAAGCGGCATCCGTCATTGCCTGCGGCTGCCAGGACTCCTGATAATCGCCATCTTCCTGGCGATGCCCGATAGGATCACAGAAGCTCGTAACGGTATTACCAGCGCCATCATCATGTCGGATCGTCAACAGAGTGATTTCAAAATCGAAGTCGACAAAACCCTCAACGATGACTTTACCTTTACCAGCACGTCCACCTTCCTGAGCGTAATCCCAGGCGGCTTTAATCTGATCTTCTGATTTAACAAAACTCTGGCCTTTGCCTGAGGAGCTCATGATCGGCTTCACCAGACATGGCAGTCCGATGGACTTTACCGCAGCCTCGTACTCTTCATCGGAAGCGGCGAACTGATACGAAGATGTTGGTACTTCTAAGGTTTCGGCCGCGAGCCGGCGAATACCTTCACGGTTCATGGTCAGCTGAGTCGCACGCGCAGTTGGAACCACGTTAAATCCTTCTGACTCCAGTTCAGCCAGAGTTTCTGTCGCAATGGCTTCAATTTCAGGAACAATCAGAGCAGGCTTTTCACTCTCAATCACCTCACGAAGAGCCTTACCGTCAAGCATTGAAATAACATGGCTGCGATCAGCCACCTGCATAGCAGGCGCATTGGCGTAGCGGTCGACGGCAATGACCTCACAGCCGAGACGCTGCAGTTCAATTGCAACTTCTTTTCCCAGCTCTCCCGAGCCACAGAGAAGAACACGGGTTGCCATAGGTGAGAACGGAGTACCAATTGTGGTCATAATATCAATCCAAATCTGTTAAACGTGCATGGTACGTACTGCTTATTCGGCAGAGGCGTCCACACTAAAAAAATTCATTGCGGCGCGTTCCCGCTCGCCGACCAACTGCATCACCTCGCGACGCTGGTCGTTCGTCATGCTGCCCCAGTCTGTGATTTCCTGACCGGTGCGGTAGCAGCCCAGACAGACATTATTTTCATCGAGAGCACAGATACTGACACAAGGTGATCTGAGCGGCGCTTCGTTTGTGTCCGTCATAAATCAACTTCTTCCAGAGTATTCGTATAACGCTCAGCGTTCTGCACGTAGTGCGCGGCGCTGGCTTCTAATAATTTCTTCTGCATATCATTTAACTCTCGCTTAATGACCGCTGGAGACCCCACCACGAGAGAACCATCAGGAATATCCATACCCTCAGGAACCAGAGCATTCGCACCGATAATGCAGTGCTTACCGATACGTGCTTTGTTCAGAATCACTGCACCAATTCCAATCAGCGAATAATCACCAATATCACACCCGTGCAGCATGGCATTATGACCAACAGTCACCCCCTTCCCTAAGGTCAGAGGAATGCCTGAGTCTGTATGCAGAACTGCACCATCCTGAACATTTGACTGTGGCCCCACTGTAATAACGTCGTTGTCACCGCGCAGCACAGCGTTGAACCAGATGCTCGATTCTTCACACAGAACACAGCTGCCGATTACCGTTGCATTCCCGGCGACAAATACGCCTTCTTTCTTTTCTGGAGTTCGGTCATCGATTCGGTAAAACATAAAGTACCTCTTGCTCTGACGAGTGATGAGCCTCGACAGGTAATTCAGAGTTCCGGGGCCACAGGATCAGTACTTGAGACTGATATCAGCATCCCAGAAGTTATTCATAAATTCGGCAATCATCATGGCGGTTAACCCCCATATATGAAAGTCCTCGAAATCGTAGCTCGGTAAGCGAATAGCCCCGCGTTCGAAATAGCGACTGGGCGGCTGAGTGAACAACGACAGCGGCACCTCAAATACTGCATCCAACTCGTCAGGGCTGGCCACATGCTGAAGCCCAGGCGGAATAATCGCCAGAACCGGAGTCACCAGATACCCAAAACGACTGACCACCTGATCAAGCTCCCCGATGACGGTAACATCCGCGGGGTGCAGGGCCACCTCCTCATGCGCCTCACGAAGTGCCGTGGCTACAATGCTGTCGTCCTCCGGGTCTCGTTTACCACCGGGAAAGGCCACTTCTCCCTTGTGAGAAGACAGATGTGCGGCCCGGCGAGTGAGAAGAACATTTGGAGAAGGCTCATCGGTAAGAGCAAGCAAGACACCGGCCTCAGCAAGGTCAGGCTGAGGAATCTGTCTGGGGGTCAACTGTTGATGCTTCATCGACAACAGATCATGTAGGGGCATATTCGTCATATGGCCATTGTAAGCTCAGAGGTAATCCGTGGCTATCCGTGCGCCCTGTCAAAAAAATCGCAGTCACTGAATACTAAAAACACCAAACCACATTAATTGTCGTATTTTGCCCGATTTATAGATCATTTTATAATCAGAGCAATAAATTAAATAATCTAACCTACTAGAAAAACCGCAATCCACTTTCGCTGAACAAGCGGATAACCCACTGATTTATAACAATTTTCTAAGTAACACAAAGTTACAGTAAAGATTTTTTTCAAGATAATCAGATAGTTAGACAGGTTAAACAATGGCAGCGTTGTATGTTTGACGCTTTCACCTTGGGGTAGACTAGTTTCCGAAATATGCAAATGCGCGACTTGCAGAATCTAGAAACAGATACGAGGTATTGAGCCGTGGACATGCCATCTTTTGACGAAATGGTTCGCTTAGCGAAGAACGATCCTGAAACACTGGAACGTATCCGCCTGAAACTGATTGAAGAAACCATCGCCGAAGCACCAGCAAATTGTCACCGCCGCTTACGTGGCCTGCAATTCCAGATTGACATGGAGCGCCGCCGAGCCAGCAACCCAATGAGTGCCTGCGTCAAAATCTCCAAAATGATGCACGACTCACTCTACACAATGCGCCAGACTCTGAACGCCGCTGTGGGTCAGACCACCGACGACGTTATTATGCCACTTGAAACACCGTTACAGGCGCAGGTGCTCGCCTTCCCTATGCAGGCTAATAGCTGATTGCATATACTGCCCTCAGTTCTACTGGGGGCCACCACCATGAAATACTGCAGCCATTGCCGCGCTGAAGTCACCTTCGACATTCCTGAGGGCGACAACCGTCACCGTCACATCTGCCATAGCTGCGACACCATTTTCTACGAAAACCCCAGAATCGTTGCCGGGACACTTCCGGTCTTTGACGGCCGGATATTGCTCTGTAAACGCGCGATTTCTCCGCGCAAAGGCTACTGGACACTCCCTGCCGGGTTTATGGAGAACGGTGAAAGTACCGAACAGGCGGCTCTAAGAGAAACCCGGGAAGAAGCGGAAGCCCGTCCTGTACTGGGTAACCTCTACAGCATGATTACCGTACCGCACATAAACCAGGTCCATATTTTCTTTCTCGCTGACATGCAGGTACCCGAATTTTCTGCCGGCCCTGAAAGTCTGGAGGTTGCGCTTTTCACACCCGCTGAAATCCCATGGGATGAGATCGCCTTCCCAACGGTATCAGAAACACTGAAGCGCTTTATCGACGGCGCTACCGGGCCTCACGTATTTGATATCCGCCCCGACCAGGCTTTACACGCGGGCAATGACTGACGATCAGATATCGGCGAGCTGCCACACGTCGTAAGCAGGCTCTTCGTACGGGTGCGCCAACTTCATTGCAGCGACCGCCGCTTTGATCAGATCGTCGGTACAGACCAGTTCGACGCGGTATTCCACGACTTTCTCGATGTCACCAACGTTGCCGATATGTGGCTGTGCACCTTCGAGAGGGCGGAACTGGCCCTCTCCTAGGCTCTGAAAACAGCAATGCTCATAGTCACCGATCCGGCCGGCCCCAGAAGCAAATACGGCTTCTTTCACTGGCTCCAGATGGTCCTCTGGCACAAAAAATACGAATTTATACACGTTTGCCTCCAGTCAACGAGCTCGGTCAGGTGATGCGTTCCAACTCAATCAGATTGGCCATGGCCTGTTTACTCCCCCCGCCACAAATATCAGGGTCAGCTTTGAACTGATGACAGACATCCGGACGTGATGGATCGCCAAACAAACGACAAAGGTTGTCCTCGTCGAGTTGAACACAGCGGACACCCGCAGGCTTACCCTCAGGCATTCCGGGAATCGAACTGGAAATCGACGGAGCAATGCAGCAGGCGCCGCAGCCAGGCTCACACTTCATATAACACGCTAAAACCGGTAGAGAATGTATCTGTTCGACGGAGCGAACAGAGTGTTAGCTTACCCGGCCTGACGCCAGCTTGGTAGCGCTTGCCAGCGACAGTTCACTGGGATAGCCTTGCGGGACTTAATCTGGAGCCCAAATCATGCGCTTGCTATTGCCGCTCATTGGTGTGTTCGCAACAATCTTCGCAACGGTCGATACTGTACATGCTGAGCCTACTAACTTCAGAGTCGGGGCTGGCCTCCTGAAGTACGACGTTCACCCAGCTCCTGACTACATGCCGGACTTCCGCCAGTCAGGCACTACGATCTTTGCCGAATTTCCACAGGACAACTATCACGGCTCCCGCTTCATTATTTACGCACTCGATGAGGGCGATACTTCACTTTGGGGCTATGAGACCCAGATGATGATAGGTTACGGCCTGGCCCAGCCTGGGTTCCGCATTCACACAGGGCCTGCATGGCATCGCGAAGTGATTGATGTGCGCCGTAATGGCGAGGCTGACCCACAGGTATTTAATGGTTGGGGATGGCAGCTTGGCACAGGTTACCAATACAAGGCCCTTACTCTTGAAATCGCGGCGACCTACCGCGATACCCGTGACTACCGCCAGGAAAATAAGGCAGCCACCGGAAACGACACGCCACCAGCCCCAATCCTTTCAAACCTTCTGATCAGCTATCGCTTCTGATCAGAACAGCTTGCCCGTAAGGAACCTCTATGACGAACCCTGTTGCTGTTAAGTACATGTCCAGAGCGGAGATAGAAAGCCTGATGTACACCACAACCGCCGAGTCAGGTAATCAGCAAGCAGAGCTCTTCGAAGCCCTGGTAAGACGTCTTCTCGAAATCATGGAGCAGGACGCACACCGTTGATTAAGCCCTCGGTGACTGAACCCTCTGTGACTGAACCCTCTGTGACTGAGCCCACAGTCATTGCTCAGGGGCAAGGTTGGCTCGTACTGGATAAACCCGCAGGCCAAAGCTTTCACAGTGAAGACGGAGAGCCGGGCTTCTTCGCCGCAGCCGAGGCTGCCCTTTGCCAGAAGCTCTGGCCTGTGCACCGGCTGGATAAAGTCACCTCCGGATTGGTTCTGGTCGCCACCTCAGCAAAGAGCGCCGCTTTCCTGTCGAAGCAATTTGCAGAGCGGACAACCAGTAAGTACTACCTTGCCCTGTCGCGGCAGCGCCCAAAGAAGAAGCAGGGCATCATCAAAGGTGATATGGGTAAAGCCCGAAACGGCAGTTATCGCCTTCTACGCACCCTTGATAACCCCGCAATCACCCGGTTCTGGAGCAGGCTTGACACCTCTTTTGGGGAGCGCCTTTTTCTGCTGAAGCCTCATACCGGAAAAACTCACCAGCTGCGTGTTGCGATGAAAAGCCTCGGCGCCCCTATTTTCGGCGACACCCGATATGGTGGTGATGAAGCCGACCGGACCTATCTGCATGCCTGGGCTTTGGAGTTCAACGACGGCCAGGCACAGCAGCGCGTGTTTTCAAACCCGTCCGGCTTCCACTGGCCCGACGTCCCTGACGACTGGCACGACCCTTTTACTGATTTCTGAAGCCCCTCAACGACGAACCCCGTTCTGCTGAAAGTCATCTACTCTGTCTACTGTTCTGTCTGGAGTGGACATGGAAGGATATTGAATCATTCAGCACAGAAAAGTTGCGCAACACATGTTCTTTTATTAGCATATTACCAAGTAGTAATATTATGATCACTTCCGGCCCAGATTAGAAACCGCCAGAAGTGAATAAGCCGAAGAGAACCAGAGAGGAACAATCATGAGTCTCCAGAAGTTTCTGAACAGCGCATTGCTTACCAGCGTTATCCTGATGCCTCTTCACTCGATGGCAGAGACACTCACCATCACAGAAACTATGCTGCCAGATACCTTCAACCTCGACGGCACTATAGAAGCAGTCAACTCAGGTACGATTTCAGCACAGACGAGTGGCAATATTCTCTCAATCAATGGCGATGTCGGTGACAGAGTAGAAAATGGCGAGATACTCATCCGTATCGATAACACCCAACAAAAGGCGGCGGTAGCTCAAGCAGAAGCAGCGCTCGCTCAAGCCCAGGCACTCAACGACGACGCCCAGACACTGCTGAAGCGCAATGCCCGACTGGTTAAACAAGGCACACTTTCTCAAGGTGAATACGACCGTTCGGAAGCACAGGCGAAAAGTTCAGCTGCCAACGTCGAAGCAGCTAAAGCAGCTCTGCGTCAGGCCCGCACACAGCTTTCTTACACCGAGGTCACAGCACCCTACGCCGGTATCATCATGGAACGATTCGTCGAAGTCGGAGAGTTTGTCAGCCCGGGAACACCCTTAATGAGTGGCTATGGCACTGGCGCAATGCGCGCCGTGACAGACGTTCCACAGCGTATCGCTGCAAAGTACTCAGATACCAGTCAGGTCAGTATTCAGGTAAAAGACACACACGCACCAGCAACTGACGTTACCCTCTACCCATTCGCAGACAGCAGCCGCCACAGTGTCCGTCTGCGCGCAACACTTGCGGAAGAAACGAGCCAGACGGTCGTTCCGGGCCAGTGGGTTAAAGTTCAGCTTCAGGTAGGCTCACGCCCTGCCATTCTCGTTCCCGAAGCTGCAATTCTGCGCCGTGGCGAAATGACCGCTGTCTTTGTCACAATGAACGAACGCTCTACTCTGAGACAAGTGCGCGTCGGTGCTCAAAGACAACTCCCGCAACAACTCCCTCAACAACACCAGGGAGAAACCTGGTACGAAATTCTGGCGGGTCTGAATGCCGGCGAAACCATCGTGGTCAATGCGCTTGATGAACTGGGTGATATTGCCCGAAATGCCAACACCGATGCTAAGCCTGATGTTAAGTAAGTGAGGGACACCATGACACAGCCTCTGGGTATATCAGGAAAAACCGCTCGCGCGTTTCAGAACTCCGCGATTACTCCTCTCCTCGCCATCGTCGGTTTATTACTTGGCTTCTTCGCCATCCTGGTGACGCCGAAAGAAGAAGAACCACAGATCGACGTGACCTTTGCAAATGTGTTCATCGGATATCCGGGAGCCAGTGCACAGGATGTTGAGCAGTTGGTTTCGATCCCTGCAGAACAGGTAATGTCTGAAATAAAGGGAGTCGACGATATCTTTTCGATCAGTCAGCCTGGACAAGCCATACTGACGGTCGCTTTTGAAGTCGGCATTCCTCGCGAAGAAGCGATCCTGAATCTCTACAACCAGGTGCACAGCAACAAAGATTGGTTTCCACCCAACCTCGGTGTCATGGAGCCGGTCATTAAACCGATGGGCATTGATGATGTGCCCATCATGAGTATTACCCTGCGCGGCAAAGACGCTTCTGTCAGCGCCAACGAACTGACCGCCATTGCACATACACTCGAGACGGATCTGAAGCAGATAGCTGGTACGCGGGATATCTACAGCATTGGTACTCAGTCAGATGTTCTGCAGGTAAAACTCGACCCTGCACGTATGAATGGTCACGGACTCGCGTTCAGCGATGTCCGGAATGCGCTTCTGAGCGCGAATGTCGGAGGCTATCGTCAGTCACTCGTCCAGAATAACGAGGTTATTCAGATTCAGGCGGGAAGTTTTCTCCGCGACCGTTCTGAAGTGGGCCAACTCATTGTCGGTCGCAGTCAAAGCGGGCTGGTATATCTGGCTGACGTTGCAGACATAACGCTCGCCAATGACACCCCAGAGCAATACGTCAGCTACCGGGCTCTTGGTATGGACAGCAGCCTGCCAGCCGTCACTCTTGCTATAGCCAAACAGCCAGGCACAAACGCAGTCGATATCACACAGGGCATTGAAGCGCGGCTGACTGCACTGAAAAACCGCTTGCTTCCAGACACCGTTATTGCCGAGGTCACTCGTGACTATGGTATTACTGCGAAGGACAAGTCCGACAAGTTAATCGCAAAACTCCTGTTCGCGACTGTCGCTGTCGTTGTTCTGGTACTGGCGACCATGAGCTGGCGCGAAGCCATTATTGTTGGCGGCGCCATATTTATTACCCTCGCCATCACTTTATTTGCAAGCTGGGTCTGGGGCTTCACCCTCAACCGTGTCTCTTTGTTCGCCCTTATTTTCTCCATTGGTATTCTTGTCGATGATGCCATCGTCGTCGTAGAAAATATTCACCGCCATATGCATAAAGGCGGCAAAAAGCTTATTGAAGTTATTCCAACCGCCGTCGAGGAAGTCGGTGGCCCTACGATTCTGGCTACGTTTACGGTAATTGCTGCACTGATGCCGATGGCGTTCGTTTCTGGATTAATGGGCCCGTATATGAGTCCAATCCCGATTAACGCCTCGACAGGTATGCTTATTTCTCTGGTTGTGGCCTTTGTCGTCACGCCGTGGCTGTCATACAAGCTGCTTAGAAAAGTGTCAGAGAAACACGAGAACTCACCAGCAACGCACGATGATGACGAAGCATCAGGAAAGCTCTATGCCGTATTTAATAAATCGATGCGACCTTTTATTGAAGGCAAAGGTGCAGGAAAAAAACGCGGATTACTGTTTGCCGCTATTACTCTTCTGATCATGATCGCAGTGTCACTGCCGGTATTTACTGCGGTAGTGATGAAAATGCTGCCCTTCGACAATAAATCAGAGTTTCAGATCGTGGTAGATATGCCTGAGGGCTCCCCCGTCGAGGAAACACTCGCTGTGCTGGAAGCTTTGTCTGAAGAGCTGATGACGGTTCCTGAAATCCGTGACGTTCAGATGTACGCGGGTACGGCGGCGCCTATCAACTTTAACGGTCTGGTACGGCAATATTATCTGAGAGGGCTTCCTCATCAGGGCGATATTCAGGTCAACCTTGTCGATAAACATCAGCGAGATCGCCAGTCCCACGACATTGCTCTGTCAGTCCGTGCACCTCTGCAAGCTATCGGCGAGAAAATGAATGCCAATGTAAAAGTCGTTGAGGTACCGCCAGGACCACCGGTAATGGCGCCCATTGTCGCTGAAATTTATGGCCCCGATTACGAACGCCAGATAGCTGCGGCAAAACAGCTGCGCGCAGTATTTGAAGCGACACCCGATATCGTTGATACCGACGATATGATTGAAGATGATCAGGCGAAATGGCTGATACGTATCGACCGTCAACGCGCTGCTCATGTCGGTGTAGCGCAAGCCAGCATTGTGCAGGCAATTAATACCGCGCTGGGTGGTGAAGATGTCAGTTACCTTCATACAGGCCAACAGAAGTACCCTTTGCCGATTCGTCTGGAGTTACCCGAAGGTGATAAAACCGGTCTGAATAATCTTCTGACTCTCAGAGTAAAAAGTGCAGACGGTCGCTATTTTTCGCTCGCGGACCTGGTGACGATTGAAAAATCGACGGTCGAGAAAACCATTTACCGTAAGAACCTCAAGCCAGTAGTCTTCGTGACCGCAGATATGGCTGGCGAGCTGGACAGCCCTCTCTATGGCTTATTCTCAATCGCCATGGTTATGCCAGAGCACAACC
>NZ_DDKU01000003.1:27075-27553 GCF_002339775.1 Thalassolituus sp. UBA2590 | reverse complement strand
ACAAGCTCCTCAATCTCAGCCATAACCGAATCATATTGCTCATCTCTGATGAGGATATCAAAACTTCCTTTAAGTAATTCGTCCGGTTGAAAAGCGAATTCATTTATATAAGATTCATCAAACACCTTGATGCTATTGACTGCCTCGCACCCAGTTACAGTTGGTATAATTGAGTCATCATTGAATGCCTTAAATGGTTTGAGTTCTGTAAGGTCATTGGTGCCATTTAACTTCGATGAAACTGACTTTTGAATTGATTTCGATATCGTACTCTTACCAGTGCCATTGATTGCGTACTTTATATTCAGTACACCTTCCTCAATCTTTATCACACCATTATCAATGTTATTGCAATGACTAATTTCAATTTCCATTCAACACTCCTTTGTTTGGGGATACTTGGGCATCTAACGCTCGGCCTTGGGGCGCGCGCTTTTTGCGCGTCCCGCCACGCTTTTCAGTGGCCTCAACGGCCGCT
>NZ_DDKU01000003.1:0-26773 GCF_002339775.1 Thalassolituus sp. UBA2590 | reverse complement strand
TTTTCAGTGGCCTCAACGGCCGCTTGTTAATTTTCATAGGGCCGAGCGCCACTCATGCCAGTAAAGGTATACAGTTCAACATCACCCGCCGTCCATTTTGTGCCTGTAACATCAACCAAAATTAAATTACCACTTACATCGGCTTTTGGTGATGATTCAAACTCACCCTTCAATTTGTAAATACTGCCACCCTCTTGCTCAACAAAATCAAATGCAGCAATTTCTCCATTATCAAGGAGGATACCTACAATCCTTCCATGTGGAGATTTCAAATTTGATTCCATATTTGTCCTTGAAAAATTAACAGTTTCTTCGTGAGCGTGCTCATTTGCACACCTGTGTCCCTTTTGATGTTTCGAAAGTAACCTAACCTCCCGCCACTGTTAAGAAAAGTGCCTGAGGCGACGTCTTTTTTCGGTGTGAAAGCGTGCTCGTTTGCACGCAAGCCTCATCTTTATGCTTGGAGCATTATCACGGTACAGAACCTTCTATGCTATTGATCTTAAAAAATTTTATTATGAGGAAGTGGAATCCGCGCTAGCACAATCGCTCACCAACCCAGTTCGGCATTCCGTAGTTCTTCAACAAGCGCATCAAAGTCACTATCGCTGAACTCCGATGGATTACTATTCGGGTACCCTGAATCAGTAATTCTAAACGTGAAATGGCACTTAGATATATCGACGTCTGGGTATGCAAGTTCAACCAACCGGATTGGCAGTGATGAATCAGGCTTTGGGCAGTCGTATACATCCATCAATTTTCGCAAAGCCGCAGAGGGCGTTAACCCGTCAGAGAGAACCCATTTCCGAAAATCTTCCAGGGATGTCGCGGGAAGATTCGACGGAGGCGTAGTATTGATTAAGGTCAAATCATGGTCTTTAGTCATACTAACCTCTCATATCACTAGGGTTCTTACACCAGTGCACTGATACTCCGTTCCAATTCCCTTTGGGCAAACCCGTATCAAATGCTTCGACGTGTTTGTAACCCAGGCTTTCCATAAGCCCTTTTGACCATGCCAGTTCGATTTCTTCGGGTGTTCTACCCGCGTTTACTCCTGCACGGAAACGTGCGAGGTTGTCATTAATATATGAGTTCACGATATTACTGGTACCGTAGAGTTTCTCCATGCTGGTAATCAACTTTCGTATTTCATTGTGAGCAAAGAAATCTTTTACATATACGCGGGTATCAGAGTTCTGAGGGTGATTAGCGTAGGATCGAATGTCCCACCAGATAAAAGGCCACCCTCCAATTGGGTGTCTGGCCTTATAGTAGCCCCGGAGGTAGGCGGCACGTGTACCGTTGAATTCAACGATATACTGCTTCTCCGTCGGATCGTATTCTGCTGCTGTGACTCCATTCCTGGCTCTTTGGGCTGATACCACGAGCCTGTCTTTCTGAAGTTCTATTGCGTCAAACGAGACAGTAAACCAATTACCATCAGCAGGTACCTTAACTTTCTTTAAAGCTACACCATCCTTTGCCATGTCGTGGATTGGCCCAGAAAGGTCAGTGAATACCTTTTGATTGTCCTTTGATATTAGCTCTAGCTTATTTTTTATAAAGTCAGATATAGCCACTGGGAGGTTCCGTCCTATTTGAATGTAACTACTAAGTCCGAGTCTACCCCGCCGCTCAAAGCAAATCAAAGTGCTCCGCACCCCATAGGGTGAAGAGCAAGACTCCCCGCCCCAACATATATTCATCAAGTATCGAAACAGGTCGTTAACAGAATCACATATCGCACATACCATATCAAAACAGCCCAGCATTGGTGCTTCGATACGCCAATGGCGGGCTGCGTAGTGATGGTTCAGAAGTTAAGAGAAGCTACCTGTCAGAGGTACCGCACCTGATAGTTCAGGCTGCTTGACGTTGTGGCTTTACGTTTCACCATTTTGTCGTCTTTCATACTGACATTCAGGCCTGAATGCTCTTTGATCGCCTGTTCAATTTTGGCGTCTGTCAGCTCACCTTCGATTTTGATTTCTTCGGGTGATGCGTCTGCGACGCCTCCGCCCGGCAGGTAGATAGTGCCGTTACTGAAGTCGACGGCAAACGCAATAACACCCGGAATGAGGAAGAACAGTAAGCCGATGGCGTCCAGTGCCACGACTCCGACGTCGAGCTGGCCATCAACCTGGCCTTTGCGCTCTGGGTAAAGGATGGTGCCACAGGCGGCGAGCTGCATTACGATACCACCCGCGATAGATAATGCGATACCGCGACGGAGCGGGCTTACTCTGGGCTTTTCAGCATCGTATGAGTCATGTGTATCGAGAGCAGCATCAAGGGCTGCAGTGTCGGCAGAAAATGGCGTTTCATCGAATGATTTATGTTCGTTCATGATCGTTCTCTTTTGCTGTCGTCACACGTCCGACCAGTGAAACAGTGTCTTGTTCCACGAAGTTGAGAACATAGGCGCCAATTGCGGTAGCCTTACGGCAGGCCTAACCGCTTGCGTAAGCCGCTTACTTGAACAGCCTCAACCGGAATCTGATCAGCCATGCTCTCTTTCAGTCACTATGTGGAACAAGCTTCAGCACAACACCCCGATTTTGAATCAAAACTACACCATGCAATGAAGCCGCAGGCAGAGAAGGAACTGGCTTCGATACCAGATGACCGCTGGCTATCTTGTCTCTCGCAGTGTGTGTTTCAGTCTGGCTTTAACTGGAAAGTCGTTGCTAATAAGTGGCCAAGATTTGAAGAGGTGTTCTGTAACTTTCGCACAGACGTGCTGGTCATGTGGCCACAGGAGCAATACGAGCAGTTTATGCAGGATGACACCATCATCCGTCATATGGCGAAGATCAATTCGGTGTACGAAAACGCCCTGTTCTTCACTGACCTGCAACGTGAGCACGGCAGTGCCGCGGCCTGGTTTGCATCCTGGAAGCCAGAAGATTACGCCTTAAACCTTAAGGTGTTCCGCAAGCGCGGCAACCGGGTTGGTGGGCGAACCGGCCAGATCTTTCTCCGTCGCATGGGGGTGGATTCGCCGATTTTCAGCGACGATATGATTCTGGCACTCACGAGCAAAGGCGTGATTGATGGTGTACCTACGTCAAAAGCGAGCTGGAAAGCCTTTATGGATGCCATGTTGCGCTGGCGCGACGAAACCGGTTACAGCCTCACTGAGCTGAGCCAGATTCTGTCCTGGTCTGTCGGTCCGCGAAGATAAAGGGTCGCGAAGGTAAAAGGTCTTTAGCGTCAGAAAGCTAAAAGGTGTCGGTCGGGAATCTCTCGTCGTATACTCTCGGCTGCGTTTTATTTGTTTCTTTTAAGGTTTGTTATTCATGTCTGCCCCTAGCACGAACACCCCAGATCATCAGCCGCGTCCGTTTGTCGATCTGATGGTCAGTATTGTGATTCCGTCCATTATTCTGATGAAGTTCAGTGGTGACGAACATCTCGGCAGTGTGAATGCGCTTCTGCTGGGTCTCGCCTTTCCTCTGGGTTGGGGCCTGTTTGAGCTGGTGAAGTACCGTAAGAAGAATTTTATCGCCCTGCTGGGGATGATCAGTGTCGGCCTGACCGGTGGCATTGGTCTGCTGGAACTTGATGCTGGCTACCTGGCCATCAAAGAAGCTGCAATTCCTGCCATTATCGGTCTGGCGGTGCTTATTTCGACCCGCACCCGCTATCCACTGGTGCGCACCATGCTTTATAACCCGAATGTGCTGGACGTCGATAAGATTCAGAGCGCTCTGGAAAAGAATAAAGCGACAGAAGAATTTGAAAGCCGCCTGATGAAAGCAACGTACTTCTTTGCCGGTACCTTCCTGTTTTCATCCATCATGAACTATGTGCTGGCAAAGTGGATTGTCGTCAGCCCTTCGGGTACTCAGGCCTTTAACGAAGAGCTGGGCCGTATGACATTGGTCAGCTATCCCATGATCGCGATTCCATCCATGGCCATGATGCTACTGATTTTCTATTACCTGTGGCGCACGATCCGTCGCCTTACTGGCTATACGCTGGAAGAAGTACTGGCTCCGCACCTGGCGGATAAGTGACCGCGGATCACAGACAGAGAGACAGCCAGATTCGTTCTATTATGCGTTCGATGCCAATTGCCACACCTGTGGCAATTTGCTACATTTTGAGTTACCTGAATCTGTGAGTACACCGCTATGGCAACTACCAGCATCCGACTGGATCAAGAGCTTGTAGAGAAAGCCACCATTATGGCAAAAGCCTTGAACCGAACCCCTCCCAAGCAAATTGAACACTGGGCTAAGATCGGCGAGATCATGGAAGATAATCCAGACTTACCCTATGAGTTCGTGAAACAAGCGATCATCGCTAGAGCAGAGAAAGAAGCTGGAAAATTAGAAGACTATGACTTTGGCTAAAACGACAGGAAAAGTCACCAGAGTTGTACAGACACCCAGTTTTAAAAAAGCAGTTAAGAAACTTAAACCTAATCAAAAAGCCGACCTTGATGGCGCGGTGAGAGAGGTCATGAATGACCCCTTTCTCGGCGAGCAGAAAAAAGGCGATCTCGCCTTTCTACGCGTTTATAAATTCAAAATGACTAAGCAACTCATGCTGTTAGGTTACAGCTACGAAGACGGCGCTTTGATTCTGGAGCTGATTGCGCTCGGGTCTCACGAGAACTTCTATCGTGATGTTAAACGCATCACATGAATCCACTTGAAACTCCAGATCACTAAACGCCCATTCTCGTTGGGTTGATCAGTAATCGGTAACCGGAAAGATTGATTCAGCGTACATCTGCAGCTCATATATCCACTGTAGCTTCTGAGGGTCATCCGCTACGCGCTGTGCTGCCTGCTCAAGGATTGGCGCGAACTGCTCGAAGGTCAGCAGTGGCGAACCAGGAACGCCCTGCATAAGGCGCTGTGTACGATGCTGCTCCCAGCGCTCGCGCTCGTCTTCGTTGAGGGTGTCAGAGAAATTACGTGCCCGGTAGCGGAACAGCATTTCTTCCCCGCGCTCATCCTGAAATGGGTTCGGATAATCCGCCAGATCCCAACCCTGCATTCGCTGTATTTCATCCATTGCCTGTTTGTCAGCATTCGAGAAGAAACCATCGTATAAGCGAGCATCCACGTCGGAGATTTCGGCAAACTGACGATTGCCAAAGACCTCAGCCATTTTGGCATTCAGAGGTCCTGCTTCACGCAGTATCTTCAGATGGCGACGCAGGTCATCGCCGCTGATGTTCCAACGCTCTGCCTGATCCGGTGTCAGCGTATTTGCAGGCGCAATGACAGGAGATTTGTTGATATGAATTTCTTTCAGAGGCAGGCGGGTTATTCCTTCTGGCATGTCCGCCGCTCGGGTAAAGACGCGCTCTGAAATCTGCTCAGCACTCAGGTCATAGAGTGCGGTCGGATCGGCAGACAGATCCCAGGCAATAAAACTGTTTTTGTTCGTCGGATGCCAACACAGCGGTGCAACAACGGCCATACAGCCCTGCTCTACCGGGTACATGCCTGATACATGCATCAGTGGCTTATGAGTGCCGACATCAATCAGGCCACCCAGCGCCTGCTTACTACGATGCTGATATAGATAACGGTATAATTTAGGTTGTTTATCTTTGATCAGGCGTGCCAGAGCAATGGTCGCACGCACGTCGGACACCGCGTCGTGAGCCTTACCGTGGTCGAGGCCATTTGCTGCAGTCAGGTGCTCAAGCTTAAAGCTGGTTTTGCCAAGGTCGTTCTTTGGCCATTCAATACCTTCCGGGCGCAGTGCATAGGCACAACGGACTACATCGAGCAGGTCCCAGCGCGAGTTACCGCCCTGCCACTCACGCGCATACGGGTCAAAGAAATTGCGATAGAGCGTGTAACGGGTGAACTCATCGTCAAAGCGAATGCTGTTGTAGCCGGCAACACAGGTACCAGGCTGACTGAACATGTCATTGATGCGAGCGATGAACTCACGCTCTGGAACACCCCTGCTCTGGCAATCCTGCGGCGTAATTCCTGTAATCAGAACCGCATCGGGGTGCGGTAGATAATCATCTGTCTGGCGACAGAAGATTTCGACAGGCTCTTCGATTTCATTGAGGTCTTCGTCGGTGCGGATAGCGGCAAACTGCGCCGGACGATCCCAGGCCGGGTTAGCGCCAAAGGTTTCGTAGTCGTACCAGACGATGGTGTTCACTCAATGCTCCTGTGTGCAGATCAAAACGCTAGTTTACCGGTTATATGGCACGCATAAAACAAAACCCCCGAAGGACAGCCTGCGGGGGTTCTGTTTAACATCAGCTCAGCGGGTGCTTACCAGCCTTTACGCGGATTACCCGGTACGACCCAGCCCTGTTCTTCATTGCCCGGAAGTTGTGGCAGCTCGCCGTACAACAGGTAATGGTGAGCGTCACGCGCCGACTGACGAGGCAACTCTTCCATCGGCAGGTGGCCGACGACTTCGTAAGAAACAAAGGTCATGTTCGGCAGATGCGTTTTGAACTGCTTCATGACGCGCTCTGGCGTCCACTCATCATCCTCGCCCCACATAACCAGTGATGGCGTCTGGATGTACTTGATGCGATCACTTTCGTTCTCGCCTTCTTCAAGTTGTTTCTCCATGGTGCGGGCAACATCAATAAAGGCCTTACGGTTGCCTTTGCGCAGCATCATGTCCTGATTGCGGCGAACCACTTCGTCGCTGACTTTTTCTTCGTCAGCGTACATGGACTCAACACGGTCGCGCACGCGATAGCGCGGCAGAGTCCATGAGTTCAGGCCAGCGAGGACAGGAATGGTGTTGTAACCCAATACCGGATGGACTTCCTGATCAAAGCCTGTGGAATCAACGAGCACCATGCTCTCAACGCGCTCTGGGTATTCTTTGGCGAAGTTCCAGGTAATGAAACCGCCATAAGAGGCGCCTACCAGCTTAACGCTATCGAGGCCGAGCTTGTCCATGAAGGCTTCGACTTTGCCCATCATGTACTCGACGTCGTATGTTTCTGTTTTTGGGTCAGGCCCGGTCAGGCCGTGCCCTGGCAGATCCAGACGAATCACGCGGAAGTCGGTGGCCATGCGCTCTACCCAGGCATCCCACACGTGCAGAGAAGAATGCTCACCATGCAGCATTAACACAGCTTCATCGCCAAAGCCCTGATCGGTGTAATGCATCACCAAACCATCAACGGCGGTAAACTTTGAGCTTTCGTCGGTGTATTTTTCGGTCAGTTCAGAGAGAGGCCTCGACCCCAGGCCAAAGTAGGCACAGCCCGTAGTAACAACGGTAGTTGCGACCATACTGGCTACCAGCAGCAGCTTGATGAGTTTCATCGTGATCCCCGGATCTTATTATTGTTGTCATATTACTGGGGCAACTCTGATTAATGCAGTTGAGGCTGCGGCTTTCAGGAAAGTAACAGTTCAAGGCGCTACTTAGATGGCATGGCCGGTCACGTCGAAAAGTAGCAACACCGAAATGGTATTTTCCTGAAAGCCCCGAAGGGCGTAGCCTGTAGACACTTTATATCTTTGTTGTTGATCTTATTAAGGACTCGCCATTAATTTCGATCAACGCCTCGATCTAAAGCGTTACAGGACTCACGCGCAGCACGACTGCATTAATCAGAGGTGCCCTAATACTAGTCTCGTTACCTTACCACAGCTTTAAGGGGTCGTCTCGCCTTCTGCATCAATCTGCTTCTGACTCAATTCTGCGCTTCCCCTCTGCTGCTATGACGTTAGAATGATCGTCCTTTTCGAGAACATTTGTTGTAAGCGAACTTCATGGCTCTATTCAAAAAGTTATTCAACAGGGACAAAACCCGCAACGCGACCGACACTAAGAAAGCGCCGGCCGCGAAAACTGGGCGTCAGTTAATTCTCAGCGAGAAAGACAGCGACCGCCGTCTGACACTGATTAAAGAAGTAACCGAAGAGAGCGAGCTGGAAGCTCTGATCCGTGAGGCAGATAAGGAGACCCGCCAGCAGATTGAGTCTGTCTGGCTTGAGCGTCTTGCCCCGTCAGGAACGCTACCCAGTGGTGCGAATGATCAGGTACTGACCCGCATTGCATCACTGACTCAGGATGCCGCGCTGGCGAAATCTGCGGTTGCTGCAATCGGTGACGAACCGGCTCGCCTGGCGCTGGCCAAAGAGCATTCTCTGGCACGCGTACGTCTGGCAGCAGCAGAAACGATTATTTCAGCCGATGCACTGCACGAACTGCAGAAACATGCTCAGGGCAAAGACAAGGCCGTTTACCGCCACTGCAAAGATGCCCTTGCGGCACTCAACGCAGAACAGGAAGCCCGCCAGAAAATTCAGGACAAAATTGACTACATCCGCAGTAATGCAGAGACCCTGCTGCGCCTGGGCTATGGCCCGGAGTTCACAGGTAAAGTGCAGATACTGAAACAACGCTGGCAGGACCTTCAGAACGCCATCGAAGGCTTTGACACAGCGGATATCCCCGCCCTGCTGGAAAAACTTGAAGCGATTCTGACTGCGCAGAAAGAAGAAGAGCAAAAAGCCGCAGCACTCGAAGCTGAACTGCAGCAAGCGACTGAACAGCAACAGCGTATCCTTGCTCACCTGCAGGATGCACTGGAAAGCATCAGTGATGACTCCACCGCTGAAAGCCTGAAAGAAACTCTCCTCAGCGAAGAAAGTGCCTGGGCAGAAGCCACAGCTAAGCACTCGGCATCCGCAAGCCAGCAAAAGCAGTACGATAATGCCGTTGCCGAAATCACAACCGCAGCGTCAGCCCTGCAATACCTTGCTGAGCATGAAGAAGTTAAGGGTGAACTGTCTCCAGAGCAGGCACGTGAGCACCTTCCACACCTTGCCTGGCCGCACAGTGCCAGCGCTCCAGAATGGCTGAAAGCTCTGAGAAAAGCGGCCGGTGAAAAGCCGAAAGCGGCAAAGCCAGCACCGGCGAAACAGGATGACAGCGAAGCCCGCGCTAAAGCTGAGGCGCTTATTGAAACGCTCGAAAGCGCACTGGAAGCAAAAGTTGTTGCAGACGCTGCCAGCGCGCTCAAGCAGATTCATCGTTTGAACGACAAGCTGACGCAAAAGACACAGAACCAGATGCAGGGCCGCCTTCGTCTGCTGACCAATCAGCTGAACGAACTCCGCGACTGGCAGGGCTTTGCTGTAACGCCGAAGAAGGAAGCCCTGTGCGAGCAGATGGAAGCCTTAATCGACGCCGATATTGCGCCGGACTTACTGGCCGAGCGTATTAAAGAGCTTCAGACCGAGTGGAAATCTCTTGGCCACTCGAATGACCGGGATCTGTGGCAGCGCTTCCAGGAAGCCTCTGACAAGGCCTTTGAGCCGTGCAAAGCTTATTTTGCAGAACAGGCTCAGCAGCGTGAGAAACTGGTATCACTGCGTAATCAGCTTACCGAAGAGCTACGCCATTACGAAGCCAACATGGACTGGGACAGCGCAGACTGGAAAACGGTGCAGAATACGTTGAATGCCGCCCGTGATACCTTCCGCTCTTATTCGCCGGTTGATCGTGCGTCTCACCAGAAAACCCAGAAAGCATTTAACGACGTCTGCGACGCGATCTATGCGCACCTGAAAGCCGAATACGATCGTAATTTAGATCAGAAGCGTGCTCTGGTCAGCGCTGCTGAAGCGGCTGCGAACAGCGACGATATGAGCGCAGCAGCAGAAACAGTGAAGAAAATCCAACAGGACTGGAAGTTGGTCGGCGTGACGCCTCGCGGTCCGGACCAGAAACTATGGAGCCAGCTGCGTAAGCACGCAGATTCTGTTTTTGCTCAGTTGAATGACGCACGCGATGCCCGTAAAGCTGAAATTAACGAAACGGTAGCCAATGCGGAAGCCATCGTTGAAGAAGCAAAAGCGAACGCAGAAAATCAAGGTATTGCGGCAGTAACCGAAGCTCGTGAAAAGCTTGCAGATATTGAGCTTCCAAAAGGAGCACACGGACGCCTTGTTAAATCGCTCAACGACATTGAGGAGCGTATTAACTCTGAACGCAGCGCAGCTAAAGCCGCAGAAGAACGTGGTCGCTGGGATACTCTGCTAGAGTTGGTTTCGTCCAATGAGACACCTGAATCTGACGCTGCTCTGCCTTCGGGCATTGAAGCTTCCTGGTTTACTCAGGAAAGCAGTACGGCGGATGCCAGAAAACTCTGCATCACGATGGAAATACTGGCTGATGTTGAATCACCGGTCGAAGATAAGCCGGCGCGCATGGAACTTCAGGTTCAGCGCCTGGCAGAGGGCATGGGAAGAAATCTCAGCAAAGAAGAAGAACGTGATGCGCTCATTAAGCAATGGCTGACAGCAGACGCAGATACGGTGCTGACTGAGCGGTTTATTGCTGCACTTAAAGCCGTTATCTGAGGCATTTAAAAGCAGCAATCCATTGACTGCTTCCTGAGTAAAAACGGGCCTTTCACAGGCCCGTTTTTATTTGTAGCGACGAGAGCTACTCTTCCTCTTCGGCACCCTTCACGATCAAAAAGCGATACTCCCCATCCACTTCTTCGTTAACCAGCATTTCATGGCTGAGAAACGCACAGAAGCGCGTAAAATCGCGCACGGTTGAAGGGTCTGTGGCCAGTATCTGTATGACTTCGCCGATCGCCATTTCATTAATTTCTTTGTGAAGCATCATTACCGGCTCTGGGCAGAAAAGCCCGCGGGCGTCTAATGTTCTGACGATATCAGTCATAGTGATCCTGTTAATGTGAAAATCTGAGAGTCAAAAGGAGACCGCGACGCTGAGCCATCACCACGATGGAAATCACTGCTGCACAGAGTGCCGCCGCAACGGTGAAATGACCCGCGTAACCAATGTGGGTGGCACTATACCCCGACAAGGCACCTGCGACCATTCCGGTGATTATGACTACGCAGCTCTGAAAGGCATAATCCGCGCCCTCTGAGTGCTCGCGGCAGCGATCCATCATGACCGTAAACAGGGCTGCAGTGGCCATACCACCCGCCACGTGTTCTGCAATCACGGCCAGCCAGATCGTAAACATATCACCTGCAGAAATCAGGGAGTAACCAAGCATTGCGACAGTCTCAAAGAGAAGGAACAAGACTAATGCATAGGCTCGGGGCATCCGGCCGGTCAGCCAGCCTCCCAACAAGGCGCCAGAGAGCCCCGCAAGGAATCCGCCAATGCCGAGCAAAGCTCCCATCTGATCAAGTGTGACACCCAGGTCAGACAGGTAAGGCCTGATCATCTGAGTCCCGAACGCATCACCAAACTTATAAAGCGCAATCAACGCCAGCCATAACCACGGGCTGTCGAGACGAAAGAAACCAGACCACTGCTTCCAGACGCCCTGCTCTGCTTTGGTATGCCGACGTGGCTTCCAGAAGTACAAAGGTAAACTACCAAGAAACATCAGCGCTGCGACGGACAGCAAAGAAAACTGCCAGCCAAGGTAATTAAAGAAAGACAGCAGAACGCCACCGGCCAGTACCATACCGACACGATAGCCCCCCACCTGAATACCATTACCGAGGCCACGCTCTTCAGGTTTAAGGTTCTCTACAGCGACCGCATCAGTGGCGATATCCTGCGTGGCGGTTAATAGATTCACGGCCATCAGAACAAGAGCCAGCGCTAACACGCCATCGCTCGTCAGCCATGGCAGCGGAACAAACGACAAGCCAATCAGAACCAGCACAGCGGTGTGATTCATCGCCAGAATCCAGCTGCGACGATACTCTCCGGGAACGATGGATACCCGGTCCAGCACTGGCGCCCAAATAAATTTCAGCGCCCAGGGCAGTGCTACCAGAGACATCAGTCCGATGGACCTGAGATCGACGCCCTGCTCGCGCAACAGCACGGGCATTGCCTGGCCAAAGAAGCCGTGGGGAAGGCCCTGAACAAGATACAGAGAAATCAGAGCGAACCATTTAAGTGGCGTGTTCATATATTTTTATTCGAACCGATAAAAGAAATAAAATGTTCCAGCACAGCTTGTGGTGCTTCTAACTGTGGATAATGGCCTATTCCATTCAGGCGGACTACGTTCGGCTGAGGTATCAAAGATTCATAATGATCAGCCATGTGTCCACCTGATACAGGGTCGGCAGTGCCGTCGATTAATAATAGAGGTACATCCAGCTTCTGAAGCGCTCCAACCCAACGCTCTCTGTGTTTCCTTCGGTCGGCAATATAATGAAGCATGATATGAGATTTTCTATGCCCATCATTTCGTGAGAACAAATGCCAAAGATCGTTCGCTTCAGGCGAAGTTAGTTTTGTATGTTCACCGAACACCGCATTCAGGTTCTTCTCAAACGTTCGACGAGAGGCGAATTTCGATAATAAAGGACCAACAGGGCTGACCAGCAACTTCTGAATCAGACGCGCTCTATGCTGCTCAGGGAAAAGACCTCCATTCAGCAACGTCATAGTTAGTATCTGGAGACGCTCAGACTCTGGATCGAGGTGTCGTGCAGCTAATTCCTGCGCCACGGTATCACCATAATCATGGGCCAGAATATGCGCTTCCTGAATCCCCCGCTCGGTCAGGACAGACTCAATCAGATCTGCTTGGGCATGAATAGAAAATTGGAAGTCAGCAGGCTTATCGGAAAAGCCAAAACCCAACATATCGATGCTAATAAGGCGGTAGTCGTTCTTCAGCGCTTTCCATATGTAGTGCCAATCCCACCCAGCGGTTGGAAAGCCATGGATCAGGAGAATCACCTCCTCACCGGCACAGGAATCCTGATAGAAGATCTGATGTCCCCTGAATTCGGCCGTTTGCCCTTGCTTGTGCCACGCAGCCAATCCGTTACTTACAGTCATGATTTTCCCGTGTTAGTTCAGAAGGTCTGACTACCTGTATACTCTCGCAGGTGTCACCCAGTATGCCTCAGATAACTGCCCGTATGAAAAAACTGCACCCCAGAAACATTCACAATCAGGAATACGATTTTTATCAGTTGATTAAGGCATCCCCGAATCTCGCTAACTATATAACGAGAACACCTTCTTCTCAGCAGACGATAGACTTCGCCAACCCGTCAGCTGTCAAAGCGCTGAACGCAGCTCTGTTAAAACATCATTACCGGGTTACTGACTGGAATATACCTGACGGTGCTCTCTGCCCCCCTGTTCCGGGCCGGGTTGACTACATTCACTACATCGCCGACCTGCTGGATTCGGTAGAGCCCGATAAAAGTGTGCGCATGCTGGATATTGGTACCGGTACCAACGGCATCTACCCACTTCTGGCGAGCAGTGTTTATGACTGGGAGTGTGTTGCAACCGACATCAGCAAGGCATCTCTGGATAACGTCGCGAAGGTTCTGAAGAGCAACGCGGCTTTGAAGTCCCGCATCAGTCTTCGATTACAGCACGACAAACACAAGATGTTTGAAGGTGTCGTTCTGCCGCAAGAGCAATTCGACATATCGGTGTGCAACCCGCCTTTTCATGCGTCTGCAGAAGATGCTCTGCGCGGCAGCCAACGCAAAGTCGCCAACCTCAACAAAGGTAAAGCAGAACCTAAGAGCGAGCCTCTGCTCAACTTTGGCGGTATGGAAAATGAACTCTGGTGCAACGGCGGTGAAGCGCTTTTTCTTAAAAAGATGATTAAAGAAAGTAAGCAGTTTGCGTCGCAAATACACTGGTTTACCAGTCTGGTATCTAAAGCGGAAAACCTGAAGCCGCTGTCGAAACTTGCGAATAAAGCAGGCGCAACAGACGTCAAAATCATTGAAATGACGCAGGGTAAAAAGCAGACCCGTATTCTGGCGTGGACGTTTCAAGCGATAGGTTGATCGAATTGATTGATCGCAAATAGCCTCCGGCTGAATCGCTCCTACAGGTCAAGGATACACGTGATGTTAGTGAATGATCAGAGCACCGTAGGAGCGCTTCAGCCAGCTTGCCTGGCTATGCGCGATATTTCTCTGCCCAAATCACAGCAGACACCAACTCGGGACCGTGTACCGCAGGGATGCGGTACCCGAGCTTCCAGGGACGGATTTACAGCGTGTCCTGAGCTGGTGCCTGCAGTGGGCGGTTACTCCATCAGATAGGAGCTAACGCCACTGTCGGGAATATGATTCCCTCCTACAAATACAAAAATATGAACGCCAGTCCCTCTGTACTCCAGAAACGAAAAAGCCCCGCAATGCGGGGCTTCTTTGGCACTAGCTTCGAAGCTTACTTCTCAACGATAGCTACAACGCCTTGTCCACCTGCCGCACAGATAGAAATTAGACCACGGCCCGAACCTTTCTCGTCGATCATTTTCGCCAGAGACGAAACGATACGACCGCCGGTCGCTGCGAATGGGTGACCTGTTGCGATAGAAGAACCGTTTACGTTCAGCTTGCTGCGGTCGATGGTGCCCAGTGGCTTATCAAGGCCGAGACGCTCTTTACAGAACTTCTCGTCTTCCCATGCTTTCAGGGTAGACAGTACGACACCAGCGAATGCTTCGTGGATTTCATAGAAGTCGAAGTCCTGCAGAGTCAGACCAGCGCGGTCCAGCATGCGAGGAACTGCGTATGCAGGTGCCATCAACAGGCCTTCTTTCTCTTTATTACCGTCTTTGCCGAAGAAGTCGACAGCAGCAGTTTCGTAGAAAGAAAGATAAGCGCGTACTGGCAGGTTGTGCTCTTTCGCCCACTCTTCAGACGCCAGCAGTACACAAGATGCACCGTCGGTCAGCGCTGATGAGTTAGCAGCAGTCAGAGTACCTTTACCAGACTTCTTGTCGAATGCAGGCTTCAGTTTCGCCAGCTTGTCCATGTCTGGTTCGCGAGCCAGGTTGTCTTTTTCCAGACCCTGGAAAGGAGTAACCAGATCATCGAAGAAACCACGATCGTAAGCAGCCAGCAGGTTCTTGTGGCTGTTGAATGCGATTTCGTCCTGCTCTTCGCGGGTGATGCCCCACTCTTTAACAGTGATCTCAGTGTGATCACCCATAGACAGGCCAGTACGTGGCTCGCCGTTACGAGGAATCAGAGGTGCCAGGTGCTTAGGACGAATCTTAGCCAGCTGTTTCAGTTTGTCCTTAGTTGTCTTCTTGCGGTTCGCTTCCAGCAGGATCTTACGCAGGCCTTCGCTTACGCCGATCGGTGCATCAGAAGTGGTGTCAGAACCACCAGCGATTGCTGAGTCGATGTGACCCAGAGCAATCTTATTAGCCGCCATCATCAGTGCCTGCAGACCAGTACCACACGCTTGCTGGATGTCAGTTGCTGGCGTTTGTGCGTCCAGAGCAGTGCTCAGTACACACTCACGAGTGAGGTTGAAGTCACGGCTGTGCTTGATTACAGCGCCAGCGATCACTTCACCGATACGCTCGCCCTGCAGGCTGTAGCGGTTTACCAGACCATTCAGTGCTGCAGTCAGCATGTCCTGGTTAGAAGCATAAGAGTACGCAGTATTAGAACGTGCGAAAGGAATACGGTTGCCGCCAATAATAGCGACGCGACGAACAGTCTGTGTCATGTCTCAATCCTGTCGGTGTAAAAACGGGAGCTTGTATAAAACTTGCCTATATAACGGCAGAACGCAAAATATCACAATATTCTGCCCAGTGCTGCGCAAGTCTATCGAACCAGCAACTGGCAGCATTGGCTGAAGTGACATAAGACCGTATGCCTGAGGTCAATTTCAGGGGTTATTAATGTTGGTCTAATCTGTTACCTTCCGGCGCTGTACATCGTGCCGATGTGATCCAAGTATCAACTCCCGTAACCCAAACGCATGTAAGAAACGAACGGAACGGACCATGAGCAACTTTTACGAAACAATGTTGAACAACAACCTGGGCCGCAGCCTGCTGAAAAACGTTGGCCTGCCTACCCCAATCGAACTGAAGCGCTACAACCCAAATCAGGAAACTTACTTCGAAGGTAAGGTTCTGATTGGTACCAGCAAGGGCGGTGCTCTGCTGAACGATCTGATGCGCAACCTGAAAGAAGCGAAAGCGACTGTTTACTTCCCAGCGGCTGCACAGACTGCTGCTGACATCCTGGCCGCTGCCGACAAAGCAGGCGTTCGTGCTATTGGTGTTGAAACCAAGAAAGGCATGGCTGAAAAGTTCGACGCTCTGGTATTCGACGCTTCTGGCTTTGAAAGCGGCGCTGACCTGAACCAGCTCTACTACTTCTTTAACCCAGTTATGCGTCAGCTGAACAGCAACGGTCGTGTGATCGTTCTGGGTCGCCCACATATGAAAGCAAAAACTGGCGAACAGGCTGCAGCAATGCGTGCTCTGGAAGGTTTCACCCGTTCTGTTGCTAAAGAAATCGGTAAGAAGTCTGCAAACGCTACTTCTGTATACGTCGAAGAAGGCGCAGAAGCGAACATGGACTCTGCGTTCCGTTTCGTTATCTCTGCTAAGTCTGCATACATGGACGGTCAGGTTCTGACTGTATCTAAAGCTGACGCTAACACTTACCCAGACTGGCACAAGCCTCTGGCTGGCAAAGTCGCTCTTGTGACTGGTGCAGCACGTGGTATCGGTGAAGCAATTGCCCGTACTCTGGCTCGCGACGGCGCTAAAGTTGTTGGTCTGGACATTCCACCAGCAGAAGCAGATCTGAGCCGCGTTATGGCGGAAATCGGCGGCGAAGTACTGCTGGCTGATATCTCTTCTAAAGAAGCTCCTCAGCAGATTTCAGACAAGCTGAAAGAACTGGGCGGCGGTGACGTGATTGTTCACAACGCTGGTGTAACCCGCGACAAGATGCTGGCTAACATGCCTGAGCACTGGTGGAACATGACCATCGACATCAACCTGCTGGCTGAAGAGCACATCAACGATGCGCTGATCGCAAACAAAACCATCAACAAAGGCGCAAGCATCATCTGCGTATCTTCTATGAATGGTATCGCTGGTCAGGTTGGTCAGACCAACTACGCAGCGTCTAAAGCAGGTGTTATCGGTTACGTTCAGTACATGGCTCCTGAACTGGCTAAGAAAGGCATCACCATCAACGCAGTAGCACCAGGCTTCATCGAAACGCAGATGACTGACGCTATTCCGTTCATGACTCGTGAAGTTGGCCGTCGCCTGAACTCTCTGTCTCAGGGCGGTAAGCCAGTAGACGTAGCAGAAACCATCGCGTTCTTCGGTAACCCAGCGTCTAACGGCGTAAGCGGTAACGTAGTCCGTGTATGTGGTCAGTCTCTGGTTGGTGCGTAAGCAGCACATCTAAGTGGCGCTTGATCGAGCAGAACACCAGAAACTGAATCGAAAAAGCCGGCAATTGCCGGCTTTTTTGTGTCTGAAGGAAATTCGGATTTCTAAAAAATCACCGTTTCTTTTTTGCTTTCTTCTTGCGTAAAAAATCTTTCACGGGCGTTTTCTTCGTAGGCAGAGCCCCTTCAAAACGCTTGCGCATCTCTTCGACCTTTTCTTCTTTGTCTTTGTGTGAGCGCTCCGCACGGTGCTTCTCACCCGCTTTTGCGAAATCTACTACTTTCGAGTCTGCCAACCTTGCCTCCACTGAGCCAATATCGATCATTCACCTTCATGCTATCATCACGACCTGTCAGTTCCAGTAGCAAAAGAGTGCAATGTCCACAGTTTTACCGATTGATGCCGTTCTTGACGATCTGAGAGCAGCCTTAGAGAGCCATGATAATGCACTGCTGATCGCTCAGCCCGGCGCCGGTAAAACGACTCGTGTTCCTCTGGCTCTTCTTGAGGAAGCATGGCTTGCTGGGAAAAAAATCCTCATGCTGGAGCCACGGCGTGTGGCTGCGCGTAACGCTGCAACTTTTATGGCCCGCCAGTTAAATGAACAGGCCGGTGAGACCGTCGGCTACCGCATGCGGCTGGAGAACAGAGTCTCTGCGCAAACCCGCATTGAAGTGGTTACCGAAGGTATTCTTAACCGCGTGCTCTTGGACGATCCGGAACTGACGGATGTCGGCCTGATTATTTTTGATGAATTCCACGAACGGAATCTGGCCTCAGATCAGGGGCTGGCGCTGTGTCTTCAGGCGCAACAGGTGTTTAATCCCGAGTTAAAACTGCTGGTGATGTCGGCCACGCTGGATGCTCTCGAGCTGGCAAAGCTGCTGAACGCTCCTGTCATCGAATCCGATGGCCGCAGCTTCGCTGTCGAAACGCACTACCGCCCTGCCCGCGACGCCAATGAGCGTTTGGTGCCTCACGTTTGTCGAGTCATCGGTGAAGCCCTGCGCGATACGGAGGGCGATATTCTCGTGTTTCTGCCCGGTGCAGGCGAGATAACCCGGGTACAGGATTCGTTAATTGAATCTACCCGTGACATTCGGATTACCCCACTGCACGGCCAGCTCAATGACAAAGAGCAGAAGCAGGCACTCAACCCCGATGATAATGGCCAGCGCAAAGTCATTCTGGCGACCAATATCGCCGAAAGCTCCGTCACTATTGATGGCGTGCGTGTTGTCATTGACTGTGGGCTGGAAAAACGCGTGCGCTTTCGCGCAGCACTCGGTATGCAGGAGCTGGTAACACAGGATATTTCTGTGGCCAGCGCGGTGCAGCGTGCTGGCCGTGCCGGACGACAGGCTCCCGGCGTATGCTATCGCCTGTTTACCGAAACCAGTATGCAACAGCGTCCGGCGCATATCCGCCCCGAAATTAACGACGCAGATCTGGCACCTCTACTGCTGGATCTGGTGCAGTGGGGAGCGTCTGCGGATGAACTGGACTGGCTGACGCCCCCGCCCAAAGGCCACCTCAGTCAGGCACAGGATCTTCTTTCGATGCTCGGCATTCTTGAAGATCAGCAACTCTCTGATCACGGTAAGCGCAGCCTGACCACAGGTCTGGAACCCCGTCTTGCGAATATGCTGATCCGTGGTATCGACGCCGGTTTCGGACAAAGTGCCAGCACGTTAGCGGCATTTCTTCAGGAACCTGCCCTACTCCGACAAGGCGATGATATTGAACGCTTAATGCAGCAGGCTCGCGGATCTTCTCGCTGGAAAAGCCGCGTCGCGCCCGTGGCCCAGCGCCTGATGCAGAAGCTCAATATCCAAAAAGACAGATCTCCCGCCGATACCGGCTTTCTACTCGGCTGTGCCTTTCCGGATCGTATCGGTCAGAAACGCGGAGCGGATACTCAATACCTGCTGGCCTCCGGTGCCGGGGCTGCGCTGGCCGATGACAGTGCGTTACTTGGTCAGCCGCTGCTTGCATGTGCCGATATTGCCGCCGGACAACCAAACCGTATCCGTACCGCGGCAACGCTTTCTGAACAGGCACTGTCGCAACTGACCAAACTCCACCCGCACATGCTCAGCCGCCATATCGACGTGCGCTGGCTTGATAACGGCCAGCTTCAGGCGCAGGAACAACAGCGGCTGGGGAAACTGATTCTGTCAGCGAAGAAACTCGACACAATGACCGCCGATGACTGGCAACAGGCCTGGCGAGATCTGATTCTGGCCAAAGGTCTGAAGGTGCTGAACTGGGATGACTCTGCGACGAACCTGTTAAGCCGGTTGCGACTTGCTCATGAATGTCAGCCAGAGCGCTGGCCGGATGTCTCTGACGAGGCCTTGCTGACTGCGCTCGATGACTGGCTGATGCCCTTCTTAACCAGCGCCCGCCACCAGCGCGACCTGAAGAAGCTGAATCTGAGTGATGCCCTGCTTTCTCAGCTCGAATGGGATCAGCAACAGGGGCTGGCCTCCCTGGTGCCAACTCATATCACAGTGCCGAGCGGCTCGAATATCCGCATCGATTACCGCCAGAACCCGCCGGTACTGGCCGTGAAACTGCAGGAAATGTTCGGTTTCGAAGGGCAGCCTGCGATTCTTAATGGCCAGCTACCTCTGATGATTCACCTGCTGTCACCGGCGCAGCGGCCGTTACAGGTCACCCAGGATCTGCCGCACTTCTGGCGTCATACTTACGCCGATGTGCGCAAAGACATGCGCGGCCGCTATCCAAAGCATCCATGGCCAGAAGACCCTCTGTCCGCTGAGGCAACCAGATTTACAAAACGCCGACCGGAACCGTGAACCATCGTAAAGTATTCCATTAATTATTCGGATATAATGCGACACAAATAATATAAGAAAACGATGGAGGGACCCCATGCGACAGCTCATACTGGCCGCTGCGATCATCATTGCCGTTCTTTCTGCCGTTTGGTTTACCCAGCCAAGGCTCACCGAAGATCTGAATAACCCATCGGATGCTGTAACAACTGAAGACAGAACAGTTGATGAAGCCAACAGTACCGCTGCTGCTCCAGATTCAGCCTCACCGAACGCACACAGTGATCATGACCACGATCATGATCACGACGGCGAACTTCCCGCTGAGCTCGAAGAGTACATCGAAAGCCAGCGCATACCTGCCAGTGAAATCCCGATTACCGTACATGGGGATGGAACTGCAACCGCCCATACCGGAAAGCAATACTCAACCGTGATGATGATGATCATCGATGAAGATGGCACACGTCGAATGGTCGAGCGGCAAATTACCCCTGAAGGAACCGTGGTAGTACCCAATGAATAAGTTTTTGAGCCTTTTATTCTTGATTGCCTGTAGTGCACAAGCTGACATTATCATCGTGAATCAAAATGACCCTGATGAGGGGCTGAACGATCCCTCTGAAAGAACTCCAATAGGTGGAAACACGGGTGAGACTCTGGGTGAACAGCGACTCAATGTTTTATTTGAAGCTGCCCGTATTTTAAATGAGAGCCTGGATATAAAATACGATGTCCACGTCGGTTCGCAATTTACAGTTCTACCTTGCTCAGGCGATGGTACGGTACTGGGTCAAGCTGGAGCTTCTGACTATTACCTGGATTATTCAAATGGGAGCGTAGTTCCATATGCGCTGGCAAATCACATACTCGACAGAGACCTGAATGGCTCTGGGCTAGAAATTGACACCCAGTTTAACAGCGCGCTCGACAATCAAAATGGCTGTACGGCCGGTTTGAGTTGGTATTATGGTTTTGATTCAGCGCCAGATGGCGGCACATCATTTTTAAGTGTTGTCTTACATGAAATAGTTCATGGAATGGGATTCATCGGGTTAATGGGATCGTCTGCGCATGCTCCTTTCAGCTGGCCTGATGGCAAAGAAGGCTTCAGCCTGTTATCTAAAAATCTCGGACGCGCAGGTTTATCAGCTACGTTAGACGAGATGACTCGCGGCCAGCGTATTATCGCAATGACATCTGGCGACAGACTGACGTGGAAAGGCGATTCAGCCAATAACAAAACCAGCAATTATTCTAGCGGCGTCAATCAGAATGAAATTCAGTTTTACGCACCTTCCAGTTTCGATTCTGGCTCTTCCCTGTCCCACTTTGATGTTGACTTAGCACCAGACGAGCTCATGGAGCCGATATACACTGATACTTTCTCTGATATCGGACTGTCGCTTGAAGTATTGATCGACATAGGCTGGTCGCCAAATCCGGACAACCTTCCGAACTACCCGCCCGAGTTCACAGAAGTACCCACACAGTCGACAATTGAAGACACCTCTTTCGATGTCGAACTCAGTGCTACAGACATCAACGATGATGAGCTGACCTATAATGTTTCAAGCGTTTCTGCGGGCTTATCAGCAAGTGTCAGCGGAGCAACTTTAACTGTCTCACCCGACGAGAATTTCTTTGGTGAAGGCTCTGTTACTGCTTCCGTTTACGATGGTGAAAACACTGTGACAACCAGCTTTAGCGTGACTGTCACACCAGTGAACGATGAGCCAGCAATTTCTGAAGTTGCGGATGTCACATTCCCTGAAGGGGATACTGCTTCCTTAACGATCTCAGTGTCTGACGTCGATAATGCCATGAATGAATTGAGCGTCACGGCGACAACGACTAACACAGAGCTTGGTATGACCTTGAGCGATAAAGAAATCTCGTTTACTCCAGACGAGAATTACTTCGGCCAAGGTGTCGTAACCGTGACTGTAAGTGACGGGGATAAACAAAGTAGCCTTAGCTTTAATGTCACGATCACCAACGTTAATGACGAACCGGTGCTTTTGACAGAGCCACACCAAACATTAACAGAGGACACCCCGCTTACACTGACACTGACTGCAGTTGATTTGGATGGTGATGCTCTGACCTACTCAATACTGGGAACTCGTCAAGGTGTCAGCGCTACCATCACCGGCGCAGAACTTACAATCACTCCTGACGAAAACTTCAATGGTAGCTCAACAGTGACTGTGATCGTCAGTGACGGACTCGCAGACAGTGGAACTGCGATCAGTCTGACTGTTATGCCAGAAAATGATGAGCCGGTGCTCGACGATATAACAAATCTCTCTTTCGAACAGGCATCGGGGGCTACGATTACCCTCAGTGGTAGTGACGTCGACGGCGACGCTCTGAGTTTCAGTGCGCAAAGTCTTAACCCGAAACTAGTAACCGCTACAGTCGAAGGCACCACACTGACACTGGCTGCTGCCGATGAATTCAACGGCAGTGGAACAGTATCGGTAACGATCTCTGATGGTGAGTTGACTGATACCAAAACCTTCATTGCGACGGTTACCGACGGGACTGAGCCATCTCCTCTCTCCATCAAGGTTAACGATCAGCTCATCGCATCTGGCGCTAGCGTTGCACTGGATTCCCTGGCAGCAGTACAACTCGACGCATCTGGAGGCAATGGCCAGTATAGTTTTGAGGTGTTCTATCAGGGCGACCGTCCTGACCTTCTGGAAGGAGAAAATAGCAGTCGTGAACTGACCCTACCAACAATTGGTGCTTTTGCTGGTGATTACCTCATTACTATCGACGACGGTTTAGCAAGCGTTGACGAGGCAACGGTTACCCTAAGCCGACCTCTACTGCTTACTCCTTCAGTTACCCCTGTGATGGCAGGATCAACTCAAGCCAAGCTGGTTGCAGCAGGCGGTACTGTTGGCTCGGACGTGATCTTCTCCATAAACGGTGATGAACTACCGGAAGGCAGCATTGCCCCAGGATTCGCTGACAATGAGGGCGACACGATCACTACTGCAACTGCAGCGGATAACTCTGCAGCTAATAACCCGGCTTCTGTATTTATCAATGCAATGGGAGCGACGCCTGGCACTTACTCAGTTGAAGCTGCTCTGAGTTCTGCACCAACCGCATCGCTTGACCTGCAAGTCGTTGCGGGAAATCAGGTAATGTTTAATGTCGTAGATAGTACAGATACTGGACTCGAAGCTCTGATTACGGTCGATGACGAGCGCACTAGTGCCTGGGGAATCCAACAAACGATGACGACGGCTAATGATGGCTCAGCAGTGCTGACTCTCCCGGATACCAGCCTCAACCTGATTGTGAGTAAACCGGGATATAAGTCAAAGGTAATCGAATATCAGGGATCTTCTGACGTGACGGTGTCCCTGGAAGTATCGGATGGCTACTACCGGTTGACTGGCCTTGTTACCGCAGAGGGTTTCGATTTCCGCTTTATACGCCCTGAACTCAAACTAACCATGTCGGATGAATCAGTACAATCGATCCGTCCGACAACGGTCGCGGATAATCAGGTACAGTTTGAGTGGATCGGTGACGTTCAGGACGTATCTCCACAGACACTGACGGTTACCCACCGAAGTGCAGATGCTGTGGAGTTGGCCTTGCGACCTGACCTCGGAGAGGAGGAGGTTTCCATCTCTCTGATCGGGCCCGATGTGGCCCCTGCACCGGGCAACGCAGACAATGAGTCAGGTCAAACAGATTCAGGCAATAGCGACTCCGGCAGCTCTGGCGGCGGTAACGCAGCCTGGTTGCTTGTAACGGCACTGGCATTGATTGGTCGCCGTCGTCTGAAAACTTCCTGAACGCGTCTGAGAACAGTGTCCCGGTAACACAGAGACACTAACAACGCTTACATGGATTAACGGAAACGCACTGGTGTGCGTTTCCGTCAGAGCTACTCTGTAATGACAGAACTCTGCAGGTAGCTCCCGTGACATATCTCGTCCGCCTATTCGCATCACTGGTGTTGGCAGCCCCATCACTCGCTCAGGCGAACATCGTCATCGTCAATAATGATTCCGCCGGTGAAGGATTCAATGATGCTACCTCGGTCTCTGCCGTAGGCGGAAACCCGGCGACTGCGCTAGGCCAGCAGCGCCTCAATGTTTTCCAGCGCGCGGCGGATATTCTCAACAATACCTTTGATATTGCGGTAACTGTCAGAGTAGGCTCAAGCTTCGATCCGCTCACTTGCTCTTCCGGCTCCGCCGTGTTGGGTCAGGCTGGTCCAGCCGCATTTGATTACAATTTCAGCACACGAACCATCACCCCACATGCGCTCTATAACCAGCAGGTCGGCTACGACGCAGACACTGGCACTGTAGAGATCAATGCACAGTTCAATTCATCCATAGATAACAACGATAACTGCCTGTTCAATACCAACTGGTACTACGGCTACGATGCTCCCAGCGGAAACGATAACTCCTTATTATCAGTTGTTCTCCATGAAATTCTCCACGGCATGGGCTTTCTCAGCACTCTACAATCTGATGGGAACAGTGGTGGCGGCTGGAGCACATTGGAAGGATTTGTTGAAGGTTTCGATCCCTACACCTACAAGCTCAAAGACGCGTCTACCGGCCAGATGCTGACAGATCAGGCTGCTGGTACACGCTCAAATGTCATGCGCAGTGGTACAAATCTGGTCTGGAGCGGAACTGAAGCCAATGCAGAATCAGGCAATTACTCATCAGGCATCAACTCAGGCGAGGTACAGATGTACGCGCCGGGTTCGTATAAGCCTGGCTCATCGGTTTCTCACTTCGATACCGCAATGACTCCAAATGAATTGATGGAGCCACAATATACCGAGTTCCTTGATACCGCCGGGCTCGCAGAGCAACTGCTCGTTGATATTGGCTGGAGCTACAATGCAGCGAATGCTCCGAACAGCCCTCCGTCTCTGAGTGTCATAGGTAATCGCTCGCTCAGCGAAGACGGCAGCCTGAATGTCGCTCTTTCGGCGACGGACGCGGATGCTGACTCCCTCACTTACTCTCTGGGTGCCAACAGTGCCGCACTCGGTGCCAGCATCAGTGGTACCACGCTCAGCATCAATCCAACTGCTGATTTCAACGGTTCAGGAACACTCGTAGTTAACGTCACTGATGGCGAAGACACTGACTCAGAAACCATCACGGTGACGGTCACCCCGGTCAACGACACACCAGTATTGGCCAGTATCGGAAACCAGACGGTTAACGAAGAATCGAGCACTTCTATCACGCTGAGCGCGAGCGATGTCGACGGAGACTCCCTGACCTACCAGCTGGATAGCGCAACAGCGGCACTGGGAGCGTCTGTGAGTGGCAACACTCTCAGTATCAACCCGACGACAGACTTCACGGGCTCCGGCAGCGTAACGGTCAGCGTGTCAGATGGCAGTCTGAGCGACTCTGAAACCTTCACGGTGACGGTCAACAACATCAATGATGCGCCTGTACTGTCGGCGGTATCAGATCTGACAATCCCAGAAGACACTTCAACCACAATCACGCTGACTGCAACCGACATCGACGGCGACAGCCTGACCTTCAGTGCCGTATCAGCCGATACGGGCGTCGCGACCGTTGCGGTAAGCGGCTCAACCCTGACAGTCACTGCAGCGACCGCAAACTCCGCGACCACGACGATTACAGTCACAGTGTCTGACGGCACCCTCAGCGCCGATACCAGCTTTTCAGTCGAGCTGACAGACCCATCAGCCGTTCCGCCGATTACAATGACGCTTGGCGGCGTATCAATCAATGACGGAGCAACCTATGAAGCCCCACTCGGAGCGCTCACAGTCACTCCGGCTGGCGGCACCGGAAATTACACGATCAGCGCCTTCTTCAACGGTGAGGATGGTAGTGAGCTGATCAGTAATGGATCTCTACTCATGCCGGATTCGGGTGCCTTCGCGGGAGTCTATACGCTCGACGTCAGTGACGGCAGTGGCAACACAGCGACCTTCTATGTTGAGCGTCCGCTTCGCCTGACCGCCTCCGTCGACCCTCTACTGCAAAGCACAGATTCTGCATTGCTCTATATCGAAGGTACCAGTGCAGCAGCCACCATCAGCCTGTCAGCCACGGGAGGAATCTCATTCACCGATACGACGGGAGCTGCGCTGACCTCTATCGATGCACCGGACTCCACCGCAGACTTCAATCGAGCCAGCGTTGGCCTGTCCCTGAGCGCCATCCTCAACGGTACAGTAACCGCAACGGCAAGCAATATTCCAGACAGCGAACTCAACCTCAGTATCGTCGCAAGTCGCACAGTGACTATTACGGTGAGGGACGACAGTGGCCGCCCGGTTGCTGGCGCGGACATCACCATCACAGACGAAAGAGTTGAAGGATGGGGCCTGGACGCAGACAGCGAAACAGATGCCAACGGACAAGCAACCATCACACTACCAGCGACTGCGGTAGACATTGAAATAGATGGGGATGAGTTCAGTTCAGAAGAACTGCAGGTGCCGGCCAATACCAACGCGGTTTCTGTGACACTTGAACCGGCAGCAGTGTCATACACGCTCACCGGTCTGATTCAGGCGCAAGGCTTCAACTTTGACTCTGAGCTGCCCGAAGTCCGGATTAATCTCAGCGACGGTAGCCAGTCATTGGCGGACCTGAACGAATTGAGCAATACCCGAGTTGAGTATGAGTGGATGTCAACTCTGGCGAGCGCACTGCCGGAGAGCATGACCGTTGACCACAGCGCCCTACCACCGGTCACCGTGAACCTCAACCCAGCTGCCAGCTCTGAAATTGTCGATATCACCTTGATCACAGAAGCCGATGACGACTCAGCAACCGGCGCCGGC
>NZ_DDKU01000085.1:18777-19502 GCF_002339775.1 Thalassolituus sp. UBA2590 | reverse complement strand
TGTGACTGCTTTTTCGCGGCGGTTGAGATGCGCGAGCAGCCGCATCTGTGTGATGTGCCGATTGCGATTGGTGGTGAGTCTGACCGGCGCGGTGTTATCGCGACCTGTAATTATCCGGCTCGGGCATTTGGAGTTCGCTCAGCGATGGCGACGGCGACAGCGCGTCGTCTTTGCCCCGATCTGGTGTTGTTGCGTGGTCGTATGGAGCTGTACCGTGAGGTCTCTGCTCAGGTGATGAATATCCTGCGTGATTATTCACCCTTGCTTGAGCAGGTATCGGTTGATGAGGCGTATCTTGAGTTAGACCCGGATCAGCAGGCGAGTCAGGTGGCGGCTGAGATTCGTGAGCGCGTCAGGCACGAGTTAGGTATCAGTGTGTCGGTGGGCGGTGCACCGAATAAGTTTCTGGCGAAGGTCGCGAGTGACTGGAATAAGCCCGATGGCCAGAAGATGATTCCGCCTCAAGAAGTGGATGAATTCGTGAAGGCGTTACCTGTTGGCCGTATTCCCGGCATTGGCCCGGCGTTTCAGGCGCGCTTAAAGGTATTGGGTATCGAAACCTGCGACGACGCCCGAAGCTGGGATCTCAATGAACTGGTACGTCGTTTTGGCCGCTCAGGTGTCCATTTATATCAGCGTTGTCGGGGACAGGATAACCGACCGTTGAGTATGGATCGTGAGCGCAAGTCCGTCAGTGTCGAGCGTACCTATGCTCAGGATAAGAC
>NZ_DDKU01000085.1:0-18463 GCF_002339775.1 Thalassolituus sp. UBA2590 | reverse complement strand
CAGGATAAGACCCGCCATGAAGAGTGCGTGGCTGAGGTCTCGGCTCTATACGAGAAGTGGCAGGAGAGGGTAAGCCGAACCCCCTGGAAGCCAGAAGCGCTGGCGCCTTTCGTAAAAGTGAAGTTCGCTGATTTCACTCAGACCACCATGGCCGATATTCAGGAATCGGCGACGCCCGAGGGTTTTCAGCGGTTGTTGCTTCAGGCTCTGAAGCGAGAAGACAAGCCTGTACGCCTGTTAGGTATCGGTGGGCGCTTTCCTCAGATCAGTGAAAAGCAGCTGAATCTGTTCTGAGTTCTCATAACTCCCTCTGAGAGCTGGCTCTGGCCAACTGCGACAACCTGTCGCATTCTCAATCCCGGCGCCGTCTCTATAATCCGTCGCACTTGTAACCTACCGACAGGATGACACTGTGCGCCCCTTGTTTACTGCTCCGACGTCTTTTTTCTCGACTGCGCTGATTGCTTCAGCCGTGCTCTCTTCTTCCGCGCTTTTGACCGCATGTGGTGGTGACAGCAGCTCGTCGACTGAAATTGTAGGCCCTCGTGAGATTGCCGCGACTATCCCGTTTGCGGCCGTGGTGGGCGATGCTGATGTTGTTTGCGGTGAAGATTATCTGAATGTGGGTAGCGATGCGTCGACCGTCAGTTTTGTTGATTTCCGTTTTTATGTTCACGATTTTAAGTTGGTGACAGACACAGGCGCTGAGATTGAACTGAGCCTTGATGATGTATCGACAACCGCTTCAGGTGAGAGTGATGCTTCTGGCACCAGTCCGTCACAGAACAGCCGCGTAGCTCAGCTCGATTTCCGTGACACTCTTGGGTGCGAAGCAGAGGCCGATGTAAACCCGAACTTTAATGATGGTGTGCAAGTCACCGCAACAGTTGAAGAGGGCGTAACGGTCGCGGCCATTCGTTTCACCTTGGGGGTACCTTTTGATCTGAACCACAAGGATCAGGCAGCGGCTGATGAGCCTTTGCGTAATCCTGGGCGAGCATCTGGCGCGGGCTGGAACTGGCAGGGCGGATATAAGTTCACGGGCATTGATGTGGCTCCAGTCGGTGGCTGGACTGACCCGCAAGACAGCGAACGCACAGGCAATCGTTGGAATATGCACCTGGGTAGCACGGGTTGCCCAGTGTCGCTATCCGATCTGGAGTCGGGCACCGAGCCAGAAATCTGTGAAAATCCTAACCGCCCTGAAATCACGATTGAGCTTGGCGCTATTGATGTCGAGCAGGCTGAGATCGTTATCGATTACGCGGCGCTGGTCAGTGGCGTCAGTGTGGCACAGGACGAGGGTGGTGCACCGGGGTGTATGTCGGGCACGACTGACCCTGAGTGTGAGGCTGTATTCGCTAATCTGGGCTTGGGCCTGGATTTGGGGGTGGGTGAAAATGCAGAGTCTGAACAATCGGTATTTTCCGTGCGTGAGAAAGTATCCGCTGAGTGATCAGGTCTGTGTTTTCTGTGTTCAGAATTAACGTTACCGGGTTATTCGCTCTTGTTGCAGCCACTCTGTTTCTGAGTGGTTGCCAGACAGAGAGCCAGACATTCGTCGATGATGCCGGTGCGCGTGAATCGGCGTTTGACTGGCGCGTACCAGCGTCTGTTCCGCTCCCTTACGAGCCCGACGATAACCCGATGACGGAAGAGAAATTCCAGCTCGGACGTCATCTTTTTTACGATGCGCGTTTATCGGTTAATGGTGAAATCAGTTGCTCCAGTTGTCACGAGCAAGCGCGTGCGTTCAGCGATGGTGTTCAGCACCCGCTGGGCGCAACTGGCGAGGTGCATCCGCGCAACAGCCAGTCGCTGACCAATGCGGCGTACTTTAATAATCTGACGTGGGGCAACCCAGCTCTGGCCACAATCGAGCAGCAGGTCATGCTGCCGTTGTTTGGCGAATCGCCCATTGAGCATGGCATTAACGAGAGTAATTTCGAACAGATTCTGATGTCGATTCAGGCAGACGAAACCTACCTGCGTTTGTATGCCGCAGCTTTTCCTGATCAGGAGGAGCCGTTACTGGGTGAGCTGGCCTGGGATAATTCTGTCAAAGCCATTGCGTCATTTGTACGCGGGATGACGTCGTTCGACAGCGCATTTGATCGCGGTGAAATGAGCGAATCTGCGAAGCGCGGCGAAGCCCTGTTTAATAGCGAGCGTCTTGAGTGCTTTCATTGCCACGATGGCTATAACTTCAGTGATGCCACCATAGACCGTGGTGTCACTTTCCTCGAACCGCTTTTTCACAATACCGGCCTCTACAACATTGACGGTATGGGCGCTTACCCAGACCCCAATACCGGGCGCCACGAAGTCACGGGTAACCCGGATCATATGGGGCAGTTCCGTACGCCATCCTTGCGAAATGTCGCCGTCACTGCACCTTATAATCACGATGGGTCAGTGGCGACGCTTGAAGACGTTATCCGCAATTATGCCGCAGGCGGCCGGGTGATTGCCTCAGGTGATAATGCGGGTGATGGACGTATCAGCCCGTACAAAGATGGTGTGTTGGTATCGTTTCAGATTACTGATGCAGAGGTCAGCGATCTGGTGGCATTTCTTGAATCTCTGACCGATGACGCCTTTCTCACAGATCCTCGATTTTCCAATCCGTGGCGCGCTGATTGAGCGCCAGATAATTTTAATGATTCGCTGGAAATTTATTGTATGAAGATAACCAAGACTCCTGCTAAGCGTCTGGCCAGTGCGGCGGGGGTGTCTCTCGTGTTGGCTTTACCGTCTCAGGTGTATGCCCATTACATTCCAGCGGAGGGCGAGCCCACGCAGGTGCATGGCACTGTGATGACGACATGGCGTTCTGCGTCACCGGTCGATCAGTATGAGTTCTGGCAAATTCCGGGTGCCTTTATGGGCGGCGATGCATGGCCAGTGTCACAGGGTGTCAGCCTGGATGAAGTATCCGTGACGGCAGCGAAACGCCTCGACGAGAATACTTTCGTTAAGCTGGGAGTCAGCACACACGATGGCAGCGATGCTCATCAGAGTGTGGGTATCGAACACGCAAGTATTGGATTTGTCTGCTGCGATGTGAAAGGCCCCTGGGTCGTTGAATTCGGGCGGATGTCGGCAGCATTTTCGCCCGAACTGCTGGCGCACAGGTCGACGTCGAAATTTACTGAACCTTCGTTAATTGCCGATGTATTTTTTGGCCGTCATTTTCACGATCAGGGAATACGTATCTGGCTGCACGAAACGGCTGGCTGGTCTGCTGGAGCAGAGATCTGGCAGGGAAAAGCCTTCCCTGCAACTGATGGTACTGATGGCGGCGCGTGGGATGCCTTTGCGCGCTACTCGTTTTCTGTTGGTTCTGTCGATGCCAATATCGGCGCCTGGCATTACCGGGCGCAGGCCAGTTCGCGGGCAGACCACCGTTACGGTGGTGGGCATCAACATACACCGGTCGCGGCGCCGGGTGAGCAGGCGGTGCAATTTCCGGATGTGCGTTACACCGGTGATCTCGATCTGACGGGCGTTCATGCAGGGGCCAGTATCGGCGTTGGAGCCTCTGCTCGTGTTGGCATAAAAGGCGCCTGGGCGCAGTTGAACATGGAAGGTATTCTCCACGATTCAGGTAGCCGCGAAGCTGACGTCACGGCCGGTCAGTATGCCGTCTGGGTACAGCCGTATCTGACATTAAACAAACACACGATTGCTCTGCGGGCTGAACGTTTCGTCACGGACAATACGCTTACCGGTGCGGCTGCGGAGACTCTTGGTGAAGGTGCGGGCGCGTTAAGTGAAGAGGGTCATACGCCCGAGCGTTTTTCTGCGGCCTGGTTGTATCAGTGGCGGCCTCAGGTGCAGTTCCGTACTGAATATATCTCAGACCAGACGTTTGCTGATGGCCAGAACCGCTATGCGGTGGGAGTGGTGTGGCAGGGAAGTTTCTTTAATTCAGTCAGCTCTGATTAATACATCGAGCTGACTGATCTTCTCGTGTTATTTCTCTTAGTTAAGAACGTTCGCGAACATTCCCAGCGGAAACAGCAGCAGTGATGTCCAGCTCAGGATAATCCCCAGTGCGGCACCGACAACAACGTCAGTGGGGTAGTGCATGCCCAGGATAACGCGAGACAGTGCAACCAGAAATGCGAACGGAATAACGATATAGGCGAGTGGTGGATACGCCCAGGTAAACAGTACCGCAAAATTCACAGCGTTCATCGTATGGCCAGACGGAAAGCTGTATTTATCCAGCGGCGCTGTGTGTGCGTGAATGTCTGGAAATGAAATAAACGGGCGCTTACGAACCAGACGATTTTTAAGCTGACTGTAGACCAGAATACACACCAGCCCAGCGACTGTGATGTGGCCAAGTTTCGCCAGACCTTCCATACCCGCAAGTAGTGGCAGCGCTAACGCCAGTGAATACCAGAACACACCATCGCCAAGGCGGCTGACGCCTTTAAAAAACAGGCGGATTGCGCGCATGTGCCCCATTCGATTGAGGCGCTGGCAGAGGCTCAGTTCAAAGTGATCCGCTCTGCGGAACAGAAACTCGGCTCTTGCTTCGCGTTGCTTGAGAATGTCCATTCGATGTTACCTCTGTCTGAGCTGCAGCCAGTTGCTGCAGAAACTCATTGATAATGCTGTCCCATGAAATGCCTTGAGCAATATCACGGGCGTTTTTACGAATATGTTTGAGCAGGTTCGGACGCTCACTGAGCGATAAGGCGGCGCGGATAAATGCCTGTTCATCGCCAAACGGAGCCAGCATTGCGCTGTCTTCGTCCTTTGTGTGCTCATGGGCGGCGGCGTAATCGAAGCTCACAACGCCGAGCTGGCTGGCGAGTGCTTCGGTGACGACGTTGCCAAAGGTGTCGGTAAGGCTAGGAAACAGGAAAATATCGCCACTGGCGTAATAGCGGGAGAGTTCTTCTCCGCGACGGATGCCTGCACAGATAATTTCTGGGTGGCGCTGACGAATGCTCTCTAATTCAGGGCCATCGCCGACCAGTACCAGACGAATGCTGTTGTCCTGATTTTTCAGTTCTTCGTAGGTACGCACGACAAGCTGAAGATTTTTCTCGGCAGCGATACGACCTACGTATAGAAGTACTGGCGTGTCATCGTTAACGCCCCAGCTTGCCCGCAATTCCTGGCTGCGATGTTCAGGCGAGAATTGTTCGCTGTTTACTCCGCGAGCCATCACACTGACACGCTCGAAGCCGTGGCTGTTTAATTCATCGGCCTGTGCTTGTGTGGGTACCAGAGTGGCGGCTGTGTTGTTGTGAAACCAGCGCATGTAGCGGTAGCCAAGGTTTTCTATCAGGCCCAGGCGGTAGTGCTTTCCATACTGGTGAAAATTCGTATGAAAGCCGCTGACAACGCCTGTACCCAGCTTTTCTGCCGCTTTACAGGCGGCCCAGCCGAGAGGCCCTTCGGTGGCCACGTAAATGGCCTGAGGGTTGAAGTCTTTCAGTGCTGAAAGAACGCGTCGGTAATAAGGCAGACCGAATTTAAGCTCTGGGTAACCCGGAATTGGCAGGCCCGGCAGAGTCAGTGAATACTCGTCGCCGTGGTCGTGTTTATTCTGGCGTGGACGAATGATCTGAACTTCAATCCCGCGCGCTCGCATGCCGGTTACCAGAGTCGCCAGTGTGTGCGCTACGCCGTTCACTTCCGGGGCGTAAGTTTCGGTCACAATGGTGATTCTTGATAGCTCTGGTGTCATCGCATTTGCCTGTTCTTCGTGCATATACACTACTTTGCAATTGCGATATGACAGAAAGGTTTCAGCTCGGTGAAGCTATGATGACGAAAGGAAAGGTTGTTTTATCGGGGATTAAAAAGGTTTGTGCCCCGGTGAAGGGGCACTGAAATATCAGGATTTACCTTCGCGATAATACGAAGGTGCGTTCTGTGTCCAACGGCGGAACGCTTTACGGAAGTTGGATGGATCACTGTAACCTACCAAGGCTGCGATCTCTTCAATCGGCAGGTTAGAGCTGCGCAGGTATTCAATCGCCATCTCTTTACGCACTTCATCGAGAATACGCTGATACGACGTACCTACATCCTGCAGGCTGCGGCTGAGTGTCCGGGTTGAAGTGGCCAGCTGGCTGGCGACGTCGTCGACCGGTGGGAAGTGCCCGGGGTTGCTCAGCAGTATGCGGCGTACCTTGGCAATGATGCCTTCTATCGGGCCCATACGTGCAAGGATCTCTTCGCACTGGCTCTCGGCCATTGCGGCTGTTGCCTTGTCGGCCATGACCAGTTTGAAGTCGAGTACCGTGTTATCAATGATGAACTCAGTACGAGGTTGATCAAACTTTACCGTGCAGTCGAAGAATTCTCTGTAACGTGCGGCGTACTCAGGCTCTGGGTGGTTGAGGTGTACCTCAATCGGCTGAGCGTCGTAGCGTCCGGTGAGGAAGCGGGCCAGCGTCGAGAACGACGCCACAAACACATCACAGATCATGCGGTAGATATGATCGAATGGAATGTGACTGGTGAGGCGTACAGCCGAAGTATCGCCGAGGTTCATTACTTCAAACGTGAACGCCGGGTCGACCAGAGTGTGGTACTTAATACCCAGTTGCAGTGCACTGCGCAGATCAGCACAGCTGAGAATGGCGTAGCCCAGCATACCGAACTGGTTGATGTTAATGGCTGCACCGAGATCAAGGCCGACACTGTCGTCCGGATAGTTACGGATCAGGTTCTCAGCCAGAAATAACAGCTGCTGATAGGTCAGGCGTGCAGATGGGTCATCCAGCACTTCAGCGCTGATGCCTGTATTTTTAAGAAGGTCGTCACGGCTGACGCCTTTATCTTCGCCGACTTTCAGCATGGTGGCCGGAATGTTCACCGGTACCAGTGGGTCCGTCAGACTCCAGGTGCCTCTGATCATGGGATATCCGTCTTATTGTTATGCCTGTCGCACAGGGCGTTACGTTGTTCGATTCGGTGGTTTTTAATCACTGGCCGAATTTTAACGTGTTCGATGACGCCACACCTTACTATAAAGAGGGCATTTAACGCCATACGGCAATGTAACCAAATTTATCACGGCGTGCGGAAGCGGTGGCGGTGCTTGCTCAGAAATCGCCCAAACTCTGACAGCTGGGCGCTGCGCTTGGACGACATCAGGTGCAAGATGACCTTATTCAGGCCTTGTGAGGACTTGTTGCAGAAAAAGAAGGCGTGTTTTCCGTCTTTACCCAATGGCCCGGATGAGATTGCAGAGAAGCCACATTGCCTCAACAGTACAACCAGCGCCTCGGCGCTCTGCGGGTGCATCAGAAACCACCAATACTTGTTTCTTATGCGTTCGAGGGCTTCCTGGCGTATGCCTTCGATGGTGACCGTCGCTGGCACCATGGCATCCCGCTGTCGTGCGCCGGCATAGCGAATCAGCGGCAACAGTTGAGGTAGCAGCTCGTGAGAAGTAAGCAGCAGGCGTCCGTCCCACTCACGGTGAGTCGCCGTCAGTGTGCGTGGCAATTCACGCATCTGCTGATCAAAGGTTTCTTCGTTTTCTGGCGCTTCCAGCTCCTGATCAGTCAGTGCAGCGTCCCGTAGTGTCTGTGCCTGGGTGATAGCGTCGCTGGAAGGCAGCTCTCTGGCGCCAGTTAATCGGGTAATTGAGAGTGGCCGGTGAACCTGCTTCTGGACGGCCAGGTGCTCGAGTTCTTTCCCCAGGCCTTGCCAGCCATGGGCTTCATCAACCAGCAGAATACTTGTTTGCATCAGTGCCGCAGGCAGGTCAAACCAGGTCTTTGCGTCCGTGGTGAGTGGATTGAGCGGCGCATAGTCTGGCAGTGTCATGTTCTGGACCGACTGGGTTGCGTACCAGACGGGCGCGAAACGTATCAGCAGCGAGTTGACTGCCGATTCGATGCGGTTGATCAATGTATCCTGCATAGTGCCTCACTCAAGACATGCCACTTTTATAAGTAAAGCAGACGACGGAGAGATCTGCAGGAGCTGGTATACTCCGCGCTTTTGGGGAGGCGTTATGGCCAGAGTTTATATTCCTGTGGGTACGGTCAGCGGTACAGCAAAAGCGGTGGCCGAGGCATGTGCTGCCGCATTGCGTACAGAAGGGCATCAGGCCCAGGTCGATACAGAAGCGAGTATTGATGCATTAAATAGTGGTGATTGGGATGCGATTCTGGTGGTTACTGCAACGACAGGTCGGGGGGATATTCCAAGCAATCTGTCGCCATTTTATGTTGATCTGAGGGAGCAGGCTCCGCTTCAGAACGGTCGTCCGTTTGGTGTGATCTGTCTGGGAGACAGCTCTTATGATATGACCTTCTGTCAGGCGGGCGCTTTGATGGAAGCACGTTTCATTGAACTGCAGGGCAAGGCGCCTGTACCGCGTGTGACCATTGATGCGACAGAAACTCAGACGCCAGACGACGATGCTCTGTTCTGGCTGAAGGAATGGATGGAAGAGGCGCTCTGATGAATGAAGGCCCGTCGTATAAACGTCACGGGCCTTCATGCGGGAGGATCAGAAGCGCACAGCGACCGATAGCTGAGTCTGATGGTTCAGTTCTTCAGCGCCTTCCGGCGGACGGCTGTCCCAGCGGGTCTGCCACTGCCAGTTGAGATCGGTGTTGCTGGCTAACGGCAAACGCATTTTAAAGCGCGCCAGCGCTCGAACATCATCGGTATCGTCAACAGACGGTTGGAAGTACACGGTACCCAGTATATGGCTATAGCCCAGCGGTGTTTCAGCATGGGTGTATAGGTTTAGACGCGTAAGCTGAGCTTCTTCATCGCCTGCGCCGTTATCTTCTTTAATCGACTCATGGAAAGCACCGACGCCCTGGCGAATCAGCTGGTCTTCTTTCCAGGTTTTCTGAAAGCGTACGCCGGCACCGGCGAGAAAACGATATTGCAGTTCAGCGAACGGATCACGCTCGTATTGAAGAAACGTTTCCTGGCCTACTGTCGCACGAAAGTTATGCACGTAACGTAAGTGGGCGAAGGTATTGTCGCTGGTACGTTCGTCATTAACAGACTCATAGGTTCTGGTGTACCAGCCGAAGGCGCGGTGTTCTGCATTTTGCCAACTGGTGTTCAGTCCGAGATTCCATTCCCGTTCTTTGGTGTTTCCTGATTGTGCATCCAGCCCCACAGTGGCACTGCTTTGCCAGCCATCGGCATCCGCAGCGCGGCGTTTTTCTTCAATATTGGTGATGGCAAAAGTCTGGAGGGGAATCAGGGTCAGCACGAGAAGCGGACGAAACATACGTTGCGGGTCTCCGTTAAAAATGGGAGATCCAGTGTACCATCCTTAATGGATTATGAAGCTTTTTGCTGCGGAGTGGCCGAATCGAGGTTACTGAAGAGCGTGTGCAGTTGGTGAATCTGCTTGCGTTGGCTGTAGGTCGTTCCCGGTTCCTGAGTCTGCTGGTACGCCTTATCTATGATGGCTTTTGCATCAACCGCCCCGTTGTCTTCACTGTTGAGGCGGGCAGTGTGCACAATACTCAGTGCCTGAATACCCTGGTTATCAATCAGGCCGTATTCCTGCAGGCGGTTCTGAAACTGCCCGAGTTGCTCTGGTGCCAGCGCGTGGATATTAAACTCCATAGCGACAGCGCTCATCATCACAGCGCGGTCAGATACGGTGTATAGCGCAGGAGAGGTGTCGTCAGAGCCAGTTTCTGCGCGTTCGGATACACCGGAAGGCGCCTGGGCCTGCTGACTTTGCAGATCGGAGCTGGTGGGCTGGTTCTGCAGATAGTTAGTGAGCGCATTAAGTAACATGACAATTCTCCTGTTCTGATAGGAGATAGCATGGGCTGTGCCAAGAATGTAACTACCTGATAAATATAGACTTTTAGCGCTGTCGTGGATAACTCTAAGAGTGGTTTTCGTCGAATCTTGCCGCTACTGACGGAAATTTAGCGTATGTCTTGCCGCTTCGGTGCTTCATTCGCCTTTGGTATTTCCCCATAATAGCCCTCAGCGAGGGACAATAATGAATAATAATAATGACAGCCGTCCTGCCCAAGACGGGAAGGCCGAGCTTAAATATCGGGGGCGACGAACCAGTCGCGAGAAAAGCGAACAGCGGCGTCGGCAGATTCTTGAAGCAACCATGCGCATCATTGTTCGTGATGGTGTCAGAGGTGTCCGGCACAGAGCTGTAGCCGCTGAAGCAGAAGTTCCATTGGCTGCGACGACCTACTATTTCAAAGACATTCATGAGCTGATTGCGGATGCCTTTACTCTGTATACCGAGTGGGCGCTTGCGTACGTGCAGAAGTTTGCTTCGGAATTCCGTGACACCGCGAGAGATATCCGCGGATACGACATGACGGACCCGCGACAGCAGCTTGAGGCCATTGAGCGCTTAGTGACCAGTCTCAGCGGTTTCTCGAGAGGCAAGCTTGCCGAGGACACGCGAATGTTGATTAGCGAGCAGGCGTTTCGTTATGAGGTGTTCGTCGAGGACAGGGTGCGGCGTCTTGCTCTGATGCATCGCAAGGCTCTGACAGAGGCCGTTCGGGAAATCACTATGCTGATGGGATCTCAGATGGTTGAGGAAGATACCGCCATCGTGATGGCCATCCTGCATTCTGTTGAGTACCAGTTGTTGCTTGATGAAGGGGACAGTGATGCACCAGAGAGAATTCTCCGGCGCTATCTGAGTATGCTGCTTCCTATGCTGGTGCAGCCAGAGCTCTGATCTCTCAGAGCTCAGATTCGTTAGGGTACCCGGTATCCCGCACGACCGAGTACCGCCAGGAGCATGTTCATTTCAGCGTTGCTGAATGGCCGTACATGGCAGCAGTGTTCACACATCACAGTGCTGGTGCTCTTGAGAGTCTCCAGACTGACTTCCGTTTCCTTGTCGCAGTGATCACAACCAACAGGAATCAGTACACGTTCCGATAGGATAGTGCTGATATCGTTATTGTTGTCTGCAGTCACTCGCATCGCTTGAGTCATGGTTCGCCCTTTATTGGTTTCGTTTTCTGAACGTACTTTCAGATTAGCAGCTACTCCCTGGCTTCCGGTGTCCGCCATGTCATTTATGGTGAACAAATGTAAACCCCATACCGTCGGCATTTCGCTGCGATTAATAAGAGTGTAGTCGCAATGTAAGAACTCGCCACACAATGTTACACAAAAGTCATGTTTCCGTTGAAAGTCTGGCGGTGATTTTATCGGCCAGCGCCAGAGAACTGGTTAAACCTGGACTCTCTATCCCAAGCAAATGCAGTAATGGCGCGGCTTCCGGTCGATTGTCACCAAATATGACAAAATCCTGGGCTGGTTCGCCCGGGCCGCTGAGTTTTGGGCGAATACCCGCGTAATCGGGATGTAACTGAGAAACGTCAACATTTGGAAAATACGATGAAATAGCGCGGCAGAACTTTGTTTTAAGGGTTGGGGAGACCTCATAAACCCTGCTGTGGCCATTAATGAACTGGGTGTCCGGACCAAATCGCACTTGCCCTCCGAGGTCCAGAGTCGCGTGAATACCAAGCCCAGCCAGGTCTTTCTCTGGTAACGGGTATATAAGGTGACGGAAGGGTGCTGACCCCTGATACGAAAAGTAGTGGCCGCGACAATAATGCAGTGGCGGTAACAGTGATGTATCTGTGCCTGAGCGGGCGGCGACATCGTGGGAGTGAAGTCCGGCCGCATTTATCATTCGCTCTGACGTGACTCTGAATTCACCGTCGCTGGTCTGTAAACTGATATTCCACAGGCCGTTTTCTGCTTTACCCGAAAGATAGCGGGTGCGCTTCATTAACAACGCACCCTGACGTTCTGCTTCCTGTTGGAGACGCAGCATGTAGGTGTGGCTATCGAGGATGCCGGTCTCCGGTGAGAACAGAGCCGCTTCGGCACGGACATGGGGTTCACGCTCGTTAATTTCCTGCCGTGTCAGGCGTTCTGTCGGAATATTGAGCGATTGAGCTTTCTGTTCCAGCCGATTCAGTTCAGGGTGATCAGGGGAAGGAGCGACAATAAGCTTACCGGTTCTACGATAAGGCACGTCGTGTTGCTCGCAGAATGCATAGAGTTGCTTTCGACCGGCAATGCATAGTGATTCTTTGAGCGACCCGGGAGGGTAGTAGAGCCCTGCGTGTATGACTTCGCTATTACGACTACTGGTTTCGCTGCCAAACAGGCCGTGTTGTTCGACTAAGAGTACTGAACGGTCGGCAGACAGCGTGCGTGCGCACGCCAGCCCGATAACCCCGCCGCCAATGATAGTTACGTCAAAGTCGGCGGGCATAGCTCAGAAGAGCAGGTCGGTAGCGCACTCGTGGTGCATTGGGTTTGCACGGCAACGAAGCTTCTTCATCAGCTTCATCATTTGTGTGTCGTACACGCCCTGAGCGGCCAGCTCGTCACGGATACCGGCCAGCATATCGAGGTATTCGAGCTCCTGTTCGTCAGGAAGGTCGATCCAGTAATTCTCCTGAATGCCGCGCTCCGCCGTGAGGATGTGTTCCATACCCTGGTCAAAGTGCTCGGCAAAAAACTCCCGCGAAGCCTGGCCAAAGCCGTCAGGCAGACGGTCTTTGTAGGTAATCAACTGGAAATTCATCTGTGCGAAAGAGAAGCGGTAGATACCGCCTGCCTGTCCCAGACCTTTGTACATTTCGAACGGCTCATAGGCGACAGCCGGCGCGTAGGCGATGTCTACGTCGCCATTGTTAAAGCGCGGAGCAAAGGTGGCGACTGTCGCTGGTACCATGGTAGCACCGATGTGTTCGACGACCTTTTTAGATGCCAGATCGTAATCCAGTGTTGCTACTTTGCGGCCTGCAGCGGCTTCAACAGAATCGATTGCGCGGTCACGAACGAAGACATAAACCGAACCACCCGGAATAATGCCAGACACTTCGTAACGGCCATCCACCATATATTTGGCTGCCTGAGGGCGGGCCAGCATATTGATCAGTTCGCGCAGCTGCTGATAGCTGGTCAGACCGCCGACGGCCTCCAGGCTACCAGTGAAAACGTTGAACGGGCGAATACGTGTGCCGGTGATCAGTGAGCCGTCGCAAACACCAGACTGGAAGTCCGCCAGAGCAACGGCTTCGTTGGTGTACGCTTTGAGTTCAGCTTCAACGCCCCATTCAAGAGCTGCTGTGCGGAAGTCCTGCATCCGGGTAAAGATAGGGCCATTCGCACCCACCGGATCAAAAATGCAAAACGTTTTCTGTGGAAGCTCCTTTCCCTCCGCAGCGAAGGCCAAACTGAACAGCGTCAGTGCGACTGCGATCAAGCGCATCTTAGTATCCCCAATGATTTTATTGTTATTCGCTCTGCTTAGTTTCCGGGATATTCACCGAAGTAATCAGAGCTGTGTGATTGTTGCGGCCAATGATACGCATATCTGCGGGGCAAAAAAAAGGCCTGATACCGCCAAGCATGCACGCCTGAGCTGCATTACTGGCTTAGTTTAAGTACCATTGGGCCCAATTTTATTTTTGTCGGGATTGCCGGATGGACACAGCGTTACTTGAGCAGATTGGTATGACCCTGGGTGTGGGTGGTCTGATTGCGTTTATGTTCTTTATCATTTTTGATCTTGGCCGGCGCTCAGGGGCTGGAAAATTTGGCACCATGATTCTCCTTCTGGGTCTGGGCGTTGGTATGGCGGGATACCTGATTAAGGTGATTCTGCAGTACGTGCTGGAGAACTGATTCAACGTCTTTTCCTGTATTCTGGCTGGAATTATCCCGCCTGGTCTGAAATGGCACAGTCCTTGTAACGCTTATGTATCACTACATTTGCAAGGGACACAGTTTCCCTGCAGGAGCCAAGAGAATGACCGCATACAGCGCGACTCTGCCGGGCGCAGACAACGGAATTACAGAAACAGCGACGCACGGAGCGATTTCTGAACGCACACTAAAAGGTCGGCCAGTCTCTGTGTTGCAGTACCCCGGCGCCAAAACAGTGCAATGTGTAGAAGAACAGGTGTCAGATTTACTCCCTCTGGCATTGCACGCTCTGAGTCGCTATCCCGAATACGAATCCAGCCCTCTCTTCATGTTGCATTGCGATTTCGCAGATAAAAAAGCCAATGACGATGCTCAACTGACGGACTTTCTGCAGCAGCATGAAGGCGAACGCCTTGTCTGGATGCCTGTTGCCGCGAATGCCAGCTTACTGATCAGTGCATTGAAACAGGTGTTACCGTCGAAGTCTGACAGTCGACTCAGGGATATGACGCTTCTCTATGTGGGCGATGCAGGACTGAGGGAAGTGTTGCAGCAGCTGGCCGAGAAGTGCGGAATGAAATTCTGCTTTCAGGCGTTTTATTGATCTGAGTCCGCCCACCGGCGCCATACCTTACTTCTTGTATAGTGTGAAAACTATTTTCACGGAGTAAACTGGAACTGAGACATGCTTACATTATCAAAGCATGATCACTTCCAGTTAAAGGAGAAGGTTATGGTCAAACAGGTTCTCAACGAGCAACTCGAATCCCTTCATCGTACCCTCAAGGAAAGCCCCGAACTCGACTCTGAAACCCACGCACTGCTACTTAAAATCGCTGATGACATCGCGAAGCTTGAGGCCAATGAAGCAGGTTCACCTGAGTTGAGCGATGCGGTGCAGGAACAGGTCATCCGCTTTGAACATGAACATCCGGCGATCTCAGCTATACTTCGGCAACTGACCGACACTCTGGGGCGCATTGGCGTCTAAGGAGCATCCCAAATGCGTCATATGCCGACTATTACCGAACTCATGACGGCTTTTCCCGCTCATGTTGAAGAGAGCACGAGCCTGGCAGAAGCCGCCCGCGTGATGGAAGTCCATCATTGTCATCACGTCCCTGTCATGAATCACCATGAAGTCACAGGGCTTCTTACCTGGGCTGATATCGAACTCGCACGAAGCCCGGGGCACCCAGCCAGTGATATCAGCGAACTGACGGCCGTAGATATGTGCCGCCGGGAAATTCCTGCCATAGATCTTCATACCCGCCTCGATGTCGTTCTCGATCAGATGGTCACCGATGATTTTGATGCGGTACTTATTATGAAGGGGGACCGTCTTGCAGGGATATTCACTCTGGAAGATGCTGCGAAAGGTTTTTCGGCGTGGTTAAAGAAAACTTATTTACCTACCGATGATCCGGGGTGCGCCTGACAGGTGTCCGGCTGAATAAAATCATTTTCTGCATTAAAAAAGGGCGTTAAGCTCTTTTTCTGCATCTGGATGAAGCAGTAATTATCCGGTTGCTACAAGCGCTTGACGGAATAGGTGGTTGTTGCGTTTTTTTTCTTATTGTCACATCACTGAAAAAATTCTTTCATCATCAACAAGTTAGGCTGCAGCGTCGGCTATCGCAATGCTGCAGTGCGTGGTTATCGAGGCGTATTTATGCGTCTTTGACCTAATTTAATTCGACCCGATTAAGCTGGTACGGGTTTTGCGACAGCATAAGCATTCAGGAGGAGCAGCCTATGTACAAAATCGCAGATATCCAGGAATACCGTAAAGACAGTGGCATCAAATCATCCCCATCAGCATGGGTGAATGAAGTAGCCAATGTGTTGGAAAGTCGCTACCACGATGATGAAGCTATTCAGCAATTGCTGATGTTAGCTACTCAGGTGACAGGTCTCAGCAATATCTCAATCGCTGTACCGGACTCTCCGAGCCGTTTTAAAGCTCAGTATTGTTCAACAGGCATCAGCAACGGCGTATACAGCTTCGCAGTTCAGCATGCTCTGTGTCGTCAGTTTGAAAGCCGTGAATGGCTGACGATTGGTGACAACAGTGAGCGCCCAGAGCACTTCGATCCACAGCTTGAATCTCTTTCTGGTTCTATGCGTTGTCTGTTGGTCCCGCTGACTATTCGTCAGTCTGTCATGGCAGTGATGGTGGTTGATCTACGCGGCCATGATGCGGGCACACTGGACCTTGCGGAGATCCGCTTTATTGGTGCTCAGATTGCGACCATTCTTGCGACTCAGGTTGTTCCGAATTTCAAAACACTTTATGCGCGTCCTTATCAGCGGGTTCAGGAAAATGAACTGGATGATATTCACGCGGCCATTGATAAGTGCAACGGCAACAAGACGATGGCGGCCAAAGTACTTGGACTGACGCCACGCCAGCTGCGTTACCGCCTTTCAAAACTCAGCGAAGAAGCTGCTGAGGCGTAATTAAACTGTCATTGATTGCCCGGCAAACTAGCTCGTATGAGTAGTTATTGCCGGGTATGACATGAGCATTCGTCACATATGTGTCGTTACAGAAACGTATCTTCCTGAAGTGAATGGTGTTGCGAATTCTCTGCAGCACCTGTTCACTCACCTTAATCCTGATCTTTATCAGGTCACCATTGTACGACCAGCTCCGAGGGTCGACATGGAAGTACCGGATAATGAAGTCTGGGTAAAAGGTATCAGCATTCCACAGTATCCAGACCTTCAGTTAGGCCTGTCTTCAAAGACGGCTCTAAGGTCTCACTGGAAAGCCAACCCGCCTGATCTGGTTTATGTTGCAACGGAAGGCTTGCTCGGTGCCTCTGCCGTCGCGATGGCCCGCGAACATAACTTGCCTGTCATCAGCGCGTTTCATACTAATTTTCATCGTTACAGCGGCTATTATGGCCTCGGTGTTATGCGTCGTATGATTATGGCCTGGATGCGACGCTTCCATAACAGGACGCACGTTACCCTGGTGCCATCGCGTTCCATGGTGAATGAGTTGACCAGTGAAGGTATGCAACGCGTTGAGTGGTTGCCTCACGGCGTAGACTGTCGTCGTTTTAATCCTGCACATCGATCTGCGACCTTGAGAGAGGAATGGGGCGTTGAATCTGGTGAGCAGGTGGCGCTTTGTGTCGGGCGCGTCGCAGCGGAAAAAAATCTGATCGTGGCCCTTAAAGCCGTGAGACAAATGCGTCTTGAAGGCCGTCAGGTCAGACCTGTTATTGTCGGTGACGGTCCCCTGCGTGAAACTCTGTCCGAGGAGTTTCCTGAAGCGGTGTTTACGGGCGTGAAGACTGGTCAGGCTTTGTCTGAGTGCTTCGCGTCTGCCGATCTCTTTTTAATGCCCAGTCAGACGGAGACCTTTGGTCTGGTGACTCTTGAGGCGATGGCCAGTGGGTTGCCTGTGGTTGCGTATGACATGGCCGCAGCCAGAGAATTTGTTCGGACTGGTGTCGATGGCTCTCTTGCATCTGATGAATCGGATGAGGCATTTACTGATGCGCTTCGTGTTGCCTTACGCTTTGATTCTACTCTGATGGGGCTGGATGCCCGGAGTCAGGCCGAACAGCTTTCCTGGGATATGGTTGCGCGGCAGTTTGAGCGTCGCGTTGAAGCTTTATTGGCAAGTCACTGTGAATCCAGCGGAGTGGTACACCCCTTGCAGACCACTTCTTGATAAGTATATCTGTAGGGGGGAAGAAGTTATGGTGGAATTCAACCGCCGTAGTATTGCGTTACTCCGAAAAATAAAAAAAATCGCTAAAGACGAAGTGGGCTGCGAAATCCACTTTGATTCAAATACTCTCGAAAATGATTTGCGGGTACTGGTGCGAAGCGGCGTCAGTGCTGAGCTTCTCGCGTTGGTCGAAGACTTTTTGCCCAGCCAGGCGCCACCGGTTGAGCCACAGATGCAGGAAAGCCGGAAGGTGTATCGTGGCAGTGAAATTCTTATGGACGACTCGTCACGGGTGCGACAGGCGAAACAGAAAATGTATCGTGGGCAACTCGTCGAAGCTTAAATCTGTTCCGTAATAGTGCGAAGGCAGCTTTTGTGTCATAAAACGGTGCAAAGGTTGCCGGATTTCCGTCAATTAAGTAACGGGCTCAGTCGGGTGTTCTGACAAGAATACTGACTTGGGTCAAGCTGCTGGAGAGTCCTCTATTCCTGTGTAAGCATATTTGATACAAGTCAATTCTGGTTATACCAGCCTCGCTATATTGAGACTGAAACAACACTGATGTCTCTTCTCAATGTGAGGTGCTTATTATGTTTATGGACGAAGTTGTATTCTCTGGTCTTGCGATTGTCGGGCTCACCTGTGCCTTCTTCGTTGGTGTATATATAGCGGTGAAGAAAGATATTAAAAAGCACGGTACGGGCGAATAAAAAACTGATCTCTCAGCGTTCGAGTTGATGCTGCGAGAGCAGAACTGGCTTAGCGAAGCCCTCATTGTTAAGTGCTTCGATTAACGCGGGGACTTCCGATTCAGGGACAGGCCCTATGCGCACCCTGTGAAGGGTGATGTCGCCTTTTTCTTTCGGGTAAATACCGACCGTCCAGTCGCCTGCTCCTACGTTGGCAGTAATTCCGGATAATTTCTCACGCAGACGCTCTGCCGAGTCCGGGTTGCTCAGAGCACCCGCCTGAATCCACAGTACGGCTTCTGACAAGGGGGCTTTCAGGACTTCAATTGCCACAGGCGCCGTACCGTCGTTATGAATATTCAGTTTCACCGCTGCTGCGTACGACAGGTCGAT